>JBBSMJ010000177.1:0-3824 GCA_038233235.1 Actinomycetes bacterium
ATAGCGGGCGAGCACGTCCTCGCTGAACGCGACGTCGGTATCGCCCTCGATGGAGATGTGGTTGTCGTCGTAGAGGAGAACGAGGTGGCCGAGTCGCTGATGACCGGCGAGCGAGGAGGCCTCGGAGGCCACCCCCTCCTGCATGTCGCCGTCCGAGGCGAAGACCCAGATCGTGTGGTCCAACGGGCTCTCACCGGGCGCGGCGTCGGGATCGAACAGTCCACGTTCGCGGCGCGCGGCCATCGCCATGCCGACGGCGTTGGCCACCCCCTGGCCGAGCGGGCCCGTCGTGGTCTCCACCCCGACGGTGTGTTGGTACTCGGGGTGCCCGGGGGTCACGCTGCCCCACTGGCGGTAGCCCTTGAGGTCGTTGAGCGTCAGGCCATAACCAGACAGGTAGAGCTGGATGTAGAGGGTGAGGCTGGAGTGCCCGCAGGACAGGACGAAGCGGTCCCTGCCCGGCCACTGCGGGTCCTTCGGATCGTGCCGTAGCAACCGCTGGTAGAGCAGGAACGCGGCGGGGGCCAGGCTCATTGCCGTTCCAGGGTGGCCGGACCCCGCCTCCTCGACCGCGTCCATCGCCAAGGCGCGGACAGTATCGACGGCTCGTCGGTCGAGATCGGTCCACTCGAAGCTGTCCGGGGCGCTCGACTTGGGTGACACCAGCGCTCAGGGCTCCTTCTGCGCCGCGTCGTACGGCCGAGCACGCGCGGGTGGATGGTAAGTCGGACAGGACCAAGCGCGAGCCTACCCGCGCGTTCCGTGGCGAACCGGGCGGCGCCGAAGCGGCGGGCGGGTCCGTACGACGCCGCGAGGTCCAAGCCCGGACGTTAGAGTTTGCGCGTCCGCGTCCGCGGGCCGTCCCACGAGGCTGTTGAGGTGCGCGTGACCGCCGTCGACCACCGCCCAACGCGGGTCGCCGGAGCGTCCCGGCGGCGCGCGCCGGGGGCAACGGTGCGGGCATACATCGCGCTCACCAAGCCGCGCATCATCGAGCTGCTGCTCGTCACCACGTTGCCCACGATGGCGCTGGCGGCCCGCGGGCTTCCCCCGATCGGTCTAGTGCTGGCCACTCTCGGCGCCGGGGCGCTCGCCGCGGGAGCGGCGAACAGTCTCAACTGCTACCTCGACCGCGACATCGACGCGGTGATGCGACGCACCGGGCGGCGTCCGCTGGCCACTGCCGCGGTGAGCCCGCGCGAGGCGCTGGTGTTCGGATGCACCCTCGCCGCGGTCGCCGTCACCGTGATGGCGGTCGCGGTCAACGCCCTCGCCGCCGGCCTCACCCTCGTGGCCATCCTGTTCTACGTGCTCGTCTACACCCTGGGGCTGAAGCGGCGTACGCCCTCCAACATCGTCTGGGGTGGCGCCGCCGGGTGCATGCCGGTGCTCATCGGGTGGGCGGCGGTGACCGGCACACTGGCCTGGGCACCGTTCGTACTCTTCCTCGTCGTGTTCTTCTGGACCCCGCCGCATTACTGGCCGCTGGCCATGCGGTTCCGCGACGACTACCTGTCGGCCGGGGTGCCGATGCTTCCGGTGGTCGCCGCGCCGGCCGTCGTCACCCGCCGCATCGTCGGTTACAGCTGGGCGATGGTGGCGTGCTCGTTGCTGCTCTGGCCGGTCGCCGACACCTCATCGTGGTACGTCGGTGCGGCGCTGCTCCTCGGCGCGGCGTTCCTGCGGGAGGCTCACCAGTTGCATCGGGTGGCGGCCGCAGCGGGGGACGCTCGGCTCCAGCTGCAGCCGATGCGCCTCTTCCACGCCTCGATCACCTATCTGGCGCTGCTCTTCCTAGCGGTCGGCCTCGACGCGGTGCTGCTCGGCTGAGCCCGCCGACGCGGTAGATGCACTACGTGACCCGGTATCAACTACCACAAACCGGGCATCTACCCTGTTCGCACGGGCGAGCGTCGCTCGTGCCATTTCACGTCGGGGGCCTCGATGCGGCGCAGGACGGTGGCGCGAGGCGCGGTCGTCGGTGCCTTGGCCGTGATCAGTGGACTGCTCGTCGGCGCGCTGACCGGCGCCGACGACGGCACCACCTCAACTCAGCCGGCGTCAGCAGCACCGGCGTCAGCAGGACCGCCGTCGGCTACGCCGCAGGCGACCTATGACCTTGCCGCGCCATCGAGCGGGCCGGCCGCGCCAACCGGTTCCCCGGGCAGCCTGTCTCCGAGCGATACCCCAGCTCCACGGCTCCCGGCCGCCCCCGTGACCACCGAGCGGCCGGGGCCGGACCAGGCGGAGGCGTCGCCGGCCCCACCGCAGCAGCCGAGCGTCACTCGTGGCCAGACATCCAGCGCCACCCCGACCGAGACCACCAGTCCGCGGCCGACCCGGAGTGCCAGCCCCACGCCCACCCGGACCGCCAACCCCACCCCGACCAAGACCGCTAGCCCGACCCAAACCCGTACACCGAGCCCGACCCCCACCGCAACCAAGACCGCAAGCCCGACCCCAACGCGTACGCCGACCCCGACGCCGACTGGGACCCCCACCCAGACCGCGAGCCCGGCTGCCACGACCACCCCTTCCGACCCCGCGGGCTGACCGAAGGGGCAGTGGCGGTAGTGACGGCAGCGAAGTCGGCAATTGGAGCGTCGCGGTCAGCTCCGGGCGGACGTCGCTGGGCGGGGTGTTGACACAGTAGGCGGTTCGATGTGACGGCTGCGGTCGCGCGTCGAGAGAAGCAGGCGCAACACCGCCACCCACACGAGGGCGGCGCCCAGTAGGTGCAGACCGACCAGCAACTCGGGCAGACCGGTGAGGTACTGCGCAGTGCCAACCGCTCCCTGAATCAGCACGAGCACCGCGAAAGCGACCGCGCGCGAGCGGACAACTGAGGGGGCTCGGGTGGCGCTCAACGCAAGCAGCACTCCAGCCACCATGCCGAGCAGGAGCAACACAAGGGCCGCGTGCACTCGGGTCACCGTCGTCGGGTCGAACGGCAGCCGCTCGGTGGCCGCTATGTCGCCGGAGTGCGGGCCAGCACCGGTCACCACGGTGCCCAGGACAAGCACCGCCGCGGTGAGTACGACGAGCAGCCACGCGGCCAAGGTCAGCGGCGGCCCGACAGTGGGAACCGGCGCCACATCCGTGCCCCCACTCCGCTCGTGCAGCAAGACGGCGACCGCCACCAGGGCCATGGACAGCAGGAAGTGGGCCGCGACCGTCAACGGATGCAGCCCGGTCAGCACGGTCACGCCGCCGAGCGCGGCCTGGGCGAATATCCCGACCAGCAGTGCCAACGAGAGGCGGACGAGGGGCCGCCGCCGGGGCCGCTGGCGCAGCACGGCAGTGACGCACGCGACCACGATCGCCAGCAGCAACCAGGTCAACAGGCGGTTGCCGAACTCGATGGCCCCGTGCAGTCCCATCTCCGGCGTGCTGACGAAGCTGTCGTCGGTGCACTGTGGCCAGGTTGGGCAGCCGAGCCCCGAACCGGTCAGTCGGACCGCTCCACCCGACACCACGATGCCGACATTGGCGATGAGTGCGGCGAGCGCAACTCGGCGAACCGTCGCAACAGACGGACGCTCGCGTAGGCGGGACAACACGGGTCGATCGTAGGCGCGACGCCGGGTAGCAGCGGGAGCTTGCTGCTGGCTCCACTACCTGGTGACTTGTGACGTACTACACCCACGTATGGGTTTGCCCTCGGGGTCGAATAAAGCGACACTGGTGTTGTGAAAATGGTGCGTGAGCGGGTCGATATGGCGACCGGCACCCGGGAGCGGGTGGCCCGGTCGATCCTCGACAACGGTCCCTCCACGGTCGCGGCCCTCGCCGGGCGGCTTGCGCTCACCCCCGCCGCCGTACGC
>JBBSMJ010000178.1:0-3806 GCA_038233235.1 Actinomycetes bacterium
CTGACCACCGAGCGCGCGACAAGTTCGGGACCCAGGTGATTGCGCACCAGCGCGACGACCTCGTTGCCGCCCTCGTCTGTCTGCGCCTCTACCCACCGCAGAAAAGTACGAAAGGCCGCCCGAAACTCGGCTGCCTCTCGGCGGAAGCGCTCACAGACGTCCTCTCGACTGGCTCACGGGGCTACTCGTTGGTGTTTGCTACTCGTCGGTGTCGTCGTCGAGGCGGGCAAGCCAGGTGGCGAACCGCTCGACCGGCGTCTCGAACTCCGGGTTGAGGTCGACGAAGTCGCGCAGCCGCGCCGCAAGCCAGCCGAGGCTCACCTCGTCCTCGCCGCGTCGCTGCTCGAGCTCCTCGATCCCGCGGTCGGTGAAGTACACGACCTGCCGTCCCCTCAACCGGCGAACGCTTGCTCGATGAGCGCCTGCTGCTCCGCCTCGTGCACCTTGGACGAGCCGACCGAGGGCGCGGAGCTGGCACGCCGGGAGACGCGCAGCAGGTTCCGCCCACCCAAGTGCTCGGGCAGGTTGAGCGCGATGAACGGCCAGGCGCCCATGTTGGCCGGCTCCTCCTGCACCCAGTGGACGGCTTCGACCTTCGAATAGTCCGCCAGGGCGGCGGCGATCTCTTCAGCGGGCAACGGGTAGAACCGTTCCAGTCGCAGGATGGCGGTGTCATCGGCGTCCCGTTTCGCGCGGGCCGCGAGCAGGTCGTAGAACACCTTGCCAGCGCACAGCAGGACACGGCGTACGCCGTCTGGCTTTGGCTGGGCTGGGTCGCCCAGGACCGGTTGGAACGTGCCGCTGGTGAAGTCGGCCGTCGGCGATGTGGCCGCCCGCAAGCGCAGCATGGACTTCGGAGTGAAGACGACAAGCGGGCGCTGCTTCGGGTTGAGCGCTTGCCAGCGCAGCAGGTGGAAGTAGCTGCTCGGCGTGGACGGCGCGGAGACCGACATGTTGTCCTCGGCGCACAGGGTGAGGAAACGCTCGATCCGGGCGGAGGAGTGGTCTGGACCCTGGCCCTCGTAGCCGTGCGGGAGCAGCAACACGACGCCCGACGCCTGCCCCCACTTCTGCTCACCGGCGGTGATGAACTCGTCGATGATGATCTGTGCTCCGTTGGCGAAGTCGCCGAACTGCGCCTCCCACAGCACGAGGGCGTCCGGTCGGGCGAGCGCGTAGCCGTACTCGAACCCCATCGCCGCGTACTCCGAGAGCAGCGAGTCGTAGACGTAGAGCGTGCCTTGGGTGTCCGCAAGGTTCGCCAGCGGTGTGTGCTCTGCGCCGGTACGGCGGTCAACGATGACCGTGTGCCGTTGCCCGAACGTGCCGCGCCGGCTGTCCTGACCGGCGAGCCGGATCGGGCGGCCGTCGAGCAGCAACGAGCCGAAGGCCAGCGTTTCGCCGAACGCCCAGTCGATCGCACTGTCGCCGACCATCGCGGCGCGCTTCTGCAGCTGTGGCCCCAGCCGGGGGTGCACGGTGAACCCGTCGGGAAGGTTGACCTGGCTGTCCGCGATGCGCTTGACCACCTCCTCGGAGATCGCGGTGTGGATCTCTCGGGTGTCGACGGAAGGCGCCAGCTGCGGCTCGGGGGCCGACTGGTCCCCGGCCTCGCGGGTCGCGGCGAAAACCTTCTCCAACTCCTGCCGGTAGTCCTTGAGCGCCTGCTCCGCCTCCTCGACGGTGATGTCGCCGCGCCCGATGAGCGCTTCGGTGTAGAGCTTTCGGGCCGACCGCTTCACGTCGATGAGGTCGTACATCAGCGGTTGAGTGAACGAGGGCTCGTCGACCTCGGAATGTCCCCGGCGCCGGTAGCACAGCATGTCGATGACGACGTCCTTCTTGAACGCCTGGCGGAACTCGAAGGCGAGCCGGGCCACCCGTACGCAGGTTTCGGGGTCGTCACCGTTGACGTGGAAAATCGGCGCCTGGATCATCCGCGCGACATCGGTGGCGTAGATGCTGGAGCGGGCGGCCGCCGGGGACGTGGTGAAGCCGACTTGATTGTTGACCACGACATGGACGGTGCCGCCGGTGCGGTAACCGCGCAGCTGCGAGAGGTTGAGCGTCTCGGCGACGACGCCCTGTCCGGCGAACGCCGCATCCCCATGCATGAGCACGGGGAGCACGGTGAAGCCTCCCTCGCCGAGCGCCAGGATGTCCTGCTTGGCGCGGACGAAGCCCTCGAGGACGGGGTCCACGGCCTCCAGGTGGCTCGGGTTGGACACCAGCGACACCGCCACCTTGTCGCCGTCGGCACCGGTGTAGGTGCCGCTCGCCCCCAAGTGGTACTTCACGTCTCCGGACCCATGCGCCGTCTTCGGGTCGAGGTTGCCCTCGAACTCACGGAAGATCTGGACGTAGCTCTTGCCTACGATGTTGGCCAGCACGTTGAGCCGGCCACGGTGCGGCATGCCGATGGCCACCTCGTCGAGCCCTGCCCCAGCCGCCGCGGACAGCACCCCGTCGAGCAGCGGGATGACCGACTCGCCGCCCTCCAGGGAGAACCGCTTCTGCCCGACGAACTTTGTCTGCAGGAAGGTCTCGAACGCCTCTGCCTGATTGATCTTCCGGAGGACGCGGAGCTGCTCCTCCCGCTTCGGCTTCTCGTGCGGCACCTCGACCCGCTCCTGGATCCACCGCCGCTGCTCCGGGTCTTGGATGTGCATGTACTCGATGCCGACGGCGCGGCAGTAAGAGTCACGCAGTACACCGAGGATGTCGCGCAGTCTCATGATGGTGCGGTCGCCGAAGCTGCCGGTGGCGAACTCGCGGTCGAGGTCCCAAAGCGTCAACCCGTGATTGACGATGTCGAGGTCGGGATGGCTGCGCTGTCGATACTCCAGCGGGTCCGTGTCGGCCATCAGGTGACCGCGCACGCGGTAGGCATGAATCAGCTCGTGCACGCGCGCCTGCTTGTTGACCTCGTCCTCGTGACTTGCCGAGACATCGACGATCCAACGGATCGGCTCGTAGGGGATGCGCAGCGCCCGGAAGAGGTCGTCGTAGAACTCGTCCTCACCCAGCAGCAGTTGGTGGATTCGGCGCAGGAAGTCGCCGGACTGTGCGCCCTGGATGATGCGATGGTCGTAGGTCGACGTCAGCGTCATCACCTTGCTGACGGCGAGGCGGGCAAGGGTTTCGGTCGACGCACCCTGGTACTCCGCCGGATACTCCATCGCGCCGACGCCCACGATGCAGCCCTGCCCCGCCATCAGCCGCGGCACCGAGTGGACGGTGCCTATGGTCCCCGGGTTGGTTAGGGTGATGGTGGTACCGGCGAAGTCGTCGACGGCCAGCTTGTTGCCGCGCGTCTTCCTGATCAGCTCTTCGTACGCCGCCCAGAACTGCGCGAAGTCCATCTCGTCGGCGTCCTTGATGCAGGGCACCAGCAGCTGACGGCTGCCGTCGGGCTTCTGCAGGTCGATCGCGAGTCCGAGGTTGACGTGCGCCGGCTTCAGCAGCCCGGGCTTGCCGTCCTCTTCGGCGTAGTTGTAGTTCATCTCCGGGAGCGCCTCAAGGGCTCGCACTATGGCGTAGCCGATGAGGTGGGTGAAGGACACCTTGCCGCCACGACTGCGGGACAGGTGATTGTTGATGACGGTGCGATTGTCGACGAGCAGCTTTGCCGGTACGGCGCGGACACTGGTCGCCGTGGGGATGGAGAGGCTGGCTGCCATGTTGGTGACCACACGTGCTGCCGGCCCCTTGAGGGGGACCCGCTCCACCTGCTGCGCCTCGTCGCTGTCGACCGGCTTGCGCGGCTGCTCCTTGGCCGCCTTGCCAGGGTCCTTGTCCACGTCCTC
>JBBSMJ010000179.1:0-3789 GCA_038233235.1 Actinomycetes bacterium
CACTCCCAAGGCGCGGAGCAGGGCCAGCTCACCGAGCCGCTCCCGGGCGGACACCGCGGCGTTCACCGCGAAGCCGACCGCGGCGAAGGCCGCCGCAGCAACGAAGCCGATCGCCAGCGCTCCGACGACGGCAAGCCCGAGGGGGTCGGTCTGCAGCTCCCGGCG
The DNA here is from genome assembly GCA_038233235.1 of Actinomycetes bacterium. GTDB lineage: Bacteria > Actinomycetota > Actinomycetes > JBBSMJ01 > JBBSMJ01 > JBBSMJ01. The sequence continues at coordinate 166 of JBBSMJ010000179.1, forward strand.
CAGGGCGAGACGGTCCACGATGCCGCCGCCGAGGTCGGGCCGCTGCCGCAGCGCAGTGGCCGCGGCCGCGGCCTCCGGCGGCGCGCTCTCCGGATCGTCGGCTACGTCCAGCCACCACTCGTCTGCTTCGAGCAGATCCCCGGTGGTGGTGTAGTGCCGGGCGGCGAGGCTGGGCAGATCGACTACGACCGCTCCGCGGCCCGGAGCAACTGTGGGTACACCGTCGACCACTCCCTGGACGCTCAGGTTGTAGGACTCGCCGCCCACCCGGACGGCCAGGCCGTCGCCGACCGCGAGGCCTGCCGTCCCCGCCGCCGCACGGTCCAGCAGGGCGGACAGCGGCTGGCGTCCGCCCGGGGGGACGAACTCGGCCACCACGGTGACATCTGTCCGCCTGTCGAACGTAGTGGTGGATCCGGTCTCTATCTGCAGGTCCAGAAAGGATTCCTCTTCGGTAGCGGAACCTTTCGCCACCATTGGGGACTCGTCCTGCCGGCCGTTGGTCGATGAGCGCGTCGAGACGTGGCCGGGTGGGGCCAGCATGCCGTCGTCGCTCGTCATGATCGCGTCGACGGTGAGCGTCAACGTGTCCCCACCGTTGCTGCGTGAACTGCTGGGCAGCACGTAGCCGGCCTCGACCGCTAGCAGGGTGAGGGGGTACGCCAGCCCTGCGCCGTCACCAGCGGCTTCCCTGAGATCGGCGACCCGGCTATGCGCTCGGTCGCCGGTCGGGACCGAGCCGAGCGTCATCCGGTGCAGCAGTCCGGACTTGTCCTTCAGCACAAGGGCAAGGTCCAGCTGGTCGACGCGCCCCTTTCGGCTATCGGCTCGAAAGAGGACGCGCAGGCTGTCGGGCTCGCCGGGGACGGAGATGCCTGACTGGACTGCTCGGCCAGCCGCCAGCGGCTCGAGCAGCTGTGGCCACGACCGGTCAGCCAGGTTCGGTCGGAAGGTGACGACGTCCTTGGCCTGGGCCGCATCCAGCGCCACCAGGTCGGCGTCCAGCGTCGAGACGTCGACATCGCCCCGGTAGACCGGCATCGCGGTGGTCACCCCCGGCAGCCCGGCGTACGCCGCGGCCCGGCCCAGCGGCGGCAGCGCCCGCGGACCGAACGGTGCCTCCACCCGCAGGTCTGCCCCGGCCCGGAAGTCGGCCTGGTCGCGCTGCGATTGCCGCCAGGTCGCCGCGTAGGTCACCGACAGCGCACCGATGGACAGCGCCATGACCAGCAGCAGCGCCGGTCCGGCGTAACGCTGCGGGCGGCGGCCCACCTGCCAGGCGCCGAGCGCCGGGGCCAAGCCGGGAAGGCGGACGCCGACGTACTCAGCCCGTCCGGACAGCGCGGGAATGATCCGCAGGGCGAGCACCGAACCGGCGAGCAGAGCCAGCGCGGGCCCGGCGACCAGCAGCGGGTCGATGCCGAGCCGTCCGGTCGCGTCGACGAGCAGCGGGGAGCCGTAGCGGGTCAACTGCCACAACGCCAGCCCGGCGACGGCGAGCAGCACCAGGTCTCCGCCGGCTCGCTGAATGACCGATCGTCGGGACTGCCGGCTGCGGGCCTGTTGGGTCTCGACGTACGTCGCCGGCCGGCGGAGAGTGGGCACCACCAGCGCCAGCGCGCACGCGCCGGCCGCCAACGCCGCGACCACCCAGGTGAACGGGGTGATGCTGGCGTCGAGCGAGAGCCCGATGTCGGCCGTTGACCAGGCGGCGTTCAGGGCCCGGAGGCCGACTAGTGCCAGCGGCGGCGCGAGCACCGTTGCCGCCATCGCGAGGAGCACGCCCTCCCGGAAAGCGTGACCGGCATGCTGACTGGCCGACGCACCGCGGGCGCGCAGCAGCGCCGATTCGCCGCGTCGATGCTCCCCCAGCAGCCGGGCGGTGAGCAGCAGCGCGTAGCCGGCGAGCAGCACCAGCTGCGCCACCGGCACGAGGATCGCCGAGCGCGCGACGAGCAGCGCGCGGCCGGTGCGTGTCAGCAGGTCGGGGAGCCCCGTCTGCAGGGTGCCGGCCAGCCGCGGATCACCGTCCAGCGCGGCGGCGCCGCGCTGCAGGTCGGGCAGCATGCCCGGCGTCACCGCCTCCACGTGCGGGCGAATGCGCCACCGGGCGGTCAGCGCGCCGCCGGCTAGCTCGGTGAGGGTCTGCTGCGAGACGGCGAGCGGACCATAGGTGGCGAACGAGCTCACCCGGATCCCGCGGGTGTCCAGCTGATCACCGAACCAGTACGCCGAGGTCGGGTCCCGCGGTCGATACGTCGCGCTCACCTCGATGTCGACCGCGCGCTCGTCGGAGCGGCCGGTGACCGCGAGCTGGTCGCCGACCTGCAGGTCCAGCGACTCCGCGGCGCCCAGCGGTAGCGCGACGTGGATCCGTCCTGAGCCACCGGCGGGCGCGGGCCAGCGCCCATCGACGAGGTCGGCGTGCGCCGGGAGGTCGGCGTACGCCGCGAAGACCGTCAGGTCCGGCCGGTCCGGGTCGCCGCCAGGCAGGGCGTACGACGCGGACACCGCGCTGGAGAACACGTCGACGCCGAGCCGCGGAAACGCCTCTCGCGTGGCCTCCCGCACGTCGCTGTCGCGGCCGGGCCACTGCTTCGCGGGCAGCGAAGCGACCAGCTGGGCGGCCCGGTCCGGCAGCGGAGCCGCGCCAAGAACCTGGGCGAGGCCGCCGGTGGTGACCGCCGCGGCGTACATCTGGGTCCCGGCGAGCAGGGTTGTGGCCAGCAGCATGGTGGCGAAGCCGGCGGCGAGCACGAGCCGCTGCGCGGCTGCGCGGCGAAAGACGAAGCCGGCGGCACCGCTCACCGCTTGATGCCGTCGAGCAGCACCACCCGCCAGGCGGGCCGGCGGAAGCCGCTAGCGGTGATAGTCACCGTCACCGGTCGTCCGACAGTCACCCCGGCATCCTGAAGGTCGGCGTCGAACGGGCTCAACGTGTCGTACCCAGCGGCTGCGCCGCCCCAGAACCTGAAGTCAGCGACTGGACGGTCGTCGAGTGAGACCCGGACCCGTCCGGCGCCGGTGCTCTGCACCGCGAGGCTCATCCGCAGCGGCATGGTCACCTGGACATCGAACGTCCCGACGGCCCCCACGTCGCGGGCGCTCTTCGCGGCGATGACGCTGCCCGCTCCGCCGAATCGAGGTTCCGCCGGTGCGGCGAGCTGGTCGAAGGGGAAGATCTTTGACGGCCGGTACAGGGGCGCCCCCGACACCTTGGTCGGTCCGCCTGCTGCCCCGGGTGGCTGGGTCGGCGAGTCCACCCTCCGCTGCGGTAACCGCAGCGGTGTAGGCGGTTGCAGCGGAAGAGGGGGCTGCGGCTCGCGCGCGGCGGGGGCGCTGGCGGCAGGGGCGGCGAGCCGCTGCCTACCCTCATCGGCAGCGCGAACGACGGCTGGGACGGTGAGGGCGAGGACGATCACCATCCCTGCGCTGAGGACACTGCGCGTCGCCACCCGCCGCCGCCGCATCACCCGTACCCGTTCGTGCACCCCGACCCAGCGTTCGACGTGCGCCGGTGGCACCCGGCTGCGTTCGGCGAGCAGCGCCCGCAGCTCCGCGTCGCGGTCCGGTGTCTGGTCGTCCCCCGGGGTGAGCGGTCGGTCGGGCATCAGTGCTGCTCCG
>JBBSMJ010000180.1:0-3771 GCA_038233235.1 Actinomycetes bacterium
ATGCTGGTGCCCCGGATGCTGGTGCCGCCGGAGACAGGTCCGGTAGCGGAAGCAGGTCCGGTGCGCCCTTCGAACCGACCTCGGCCGGCTGGCTGCCGGCACGGGAGTCGTTGTCTGCTGGGCGCCCGGACCCCTTCCGATGCCACCTTCCAGTCGAGCCGGACCCTTCCCACACGCGCTGCGGCAGATGCTGGACCTGGCACCCGGGTGATGACGTGCGTGCACTTACGTCGACCCCGGCCCAGCCGCACAGCGGTGGTACGGACCCCTTCCCCCAACTGGTGTCCTGCGGTGGACGAGACGACCGTACCGGCGCTGCGCCCCGCTCTGTCAACCGCCCGCTGACCTGCGGAAACTGTCAAAGGCGCAGGTCACGGCCATGTGCTCGACGACTGCAATTCATAGAGAATTTCCGAGCTACCGGCGTGTCGGGTTGACCAATCTCAGCGCCGGGGCCAATAGGTGCGCCGCGGCGCGCGGATGCTCGCCGGCGAGGAGACCTGCGGCGGCCAGCACGTACTGCTCGTCGATGGACCAGCGCGCCTGCTCGGGCAGCCGCCACCCGCCCGCTCGGTCCTCCAGCGCGGCAGCCAGGACCGCGCGAGCAGACGCGCCCCCGGCGTGACGCAGCACACCGCCGGAACCGACAACGAGACGTACCGGACGCAGGTCCCGCCCCCCGCGCCGGGCCCCGGCTTCCGGGCGGGCGTGGCGGCGCAGCGCGATCGTCGCTGCGAGCGCGGCGAGCCGGGCGTCGACGGCCTCCTCCTGGGGGGAGTCCGGCAGGTACGCCGGGTCGGTGGCACGTCGGTCCGCCGCCGGGGCGAGCCGGTCGGCCTCCGTGGGGTCGACCAGGCGCTCGGTGACCGCGGCGGCCAGCACGCCCGGGGCGTTCCACCGGACGCCGAGGTCGCCCTCCACCGTGCGGGAGCTCGCGGACTCCTCCACGACGTCCCGCCGTCGGATGTCCGCCGCCGCCGGGGTGAGGGCGGAGTAGACGTCGGTGGTTGCCCCGCCGACGTCCACCACCACCACGTCACGCTCGCCGGGTACGTCGCCAGCGCCGTCGGCGAGCAACTCGACGCCGGCGAGCACCGCATCGGGTGTGGCCGCGCGGACCATGGCGGTGAACGCGGACGAGCGCGACAGCGCCTTGCCGCCGATGACGTGGGTAACGAAAACGTCGCGGATCGCAGCCCGCGCCGGCTGCGGGTCGAGCACGCCGATGCGGGGCAGCACGTTGCCGGTGGCCACGACCCGTACGCGCCCCCGCTCCAGGGTGGCGCAGACGTCGGCTCGGACGTGCTCGTTGCCGGCGACGACGACCGGGATGTGCAGCCGGGCGGTCGCCAGCTGCCGGGCGTTGTGCTGCAGCACGTCCGCGTTGCCGCCATCGGTCCCGCCCACGAGGAGTACGACGTCCGGCCGGTGCCCGAGCAGCTCGCTGACCTCCGGCGCGGTGAGCTGCCCGGTGGCCACATGCACCACCCGGGCGCCGGCGGACAGCCCCACCCGGTAGCCCGCCTCCGCGGTGACCGCCCGCTCGTAGCCGACGACGGCCAGCCGCAGCCCGCCGGCCGCGCTGGAGCAGGCCAGCACGCTCGACAGGTCGGCGCCGGGCAGCGCCTCCGCGAGTACGTCCCGGGCGGCGGTGAACCCGTCCAGGACCTCTCCGCCGAGGGTGGTGAGGTGATGTGACGTGGCCAGCAGCCGACCGGCGACCAAATCGACGACGGCGAGCTTGGTCCACGTCGAGCCGAAGTCCGCGCAGACGACGAGGTCGCTCACCCGGCTGTCGTCGGTACGACCACCGTGCCGCGTGCGGTTGCCGCGACGAGCGGTGGGTCGAGCACCTCCGCGGCGGACTCAGCACGGTCCGGGCGGGCGCGGCAGACGACCTGGGCGGTGAAGTCGAGGACGCGGCTGCGCCGCCCCACCGTGGTGACCGTGGCGCTCACCTCCACGATGTCGCCGGCCCGCACCGGTGCGGTGAACTGCACGTCGTCGTACGCCGCGAACAGCCCTTCGTCGCCGTCGGTGCGGATGCACACCTCCGTCGCCACGTCGCCGAACAGCCCCAGCAGGTAGGCACCGTCGACCAGCGCGCCGCCGTAGTGGGCGTGGCTGTAGGGGACGTAGCGCCGATGCGTGACCGTCAGGCCGAGGCGGGGGTCGGAGGTGCTCACGCCGACCTCGCCCTGGTGGTGGTCAGCAGCGCGTGCGTGAGGTAGCTGGCCACCTCCGCCGGCGTGGTGCCGCGGGTGAAGACCCGGTCGACGCCCAGATCGTCCGCCATGGACTCGTGAAAGCGGGGACCGCCGACGACAAGCAACGGTCGCTGGCCGGCCGGATAGGCCTCGCGGAACGCAGCGGCCATCTCCCGGGTGTTGTGCAGGTGCGCCTCGCGCTGCGTCACGACCTGGGACACGAGCACCGCGTCGGCGCGCTCCTGCCTGGCCCGCTCCACGAGCTCGGGGACGAAGACCTGCGCGCCGAGGTTCACCACTTTGATCTCGCGGTAGTACTCCAGTCCCTTCTCCCCCGCGAATCCCTTGACGTTGAGGATCGCGTCGATGCCGACGGTGTGCGCATCGGTGCCGATGCAGGCACCGAGGACGACCAGCTTGCGCTTCAGCGTCGACTTGATGGCGAGGTTGACCTCCTTTGGCGACAGCAGCTCGTACTCCCGCTCGGGCACGTGTACGTCGGCGAGATTGACCAGGTGGTTGACCCGCCCGTAGACGACGAGGAAGGTGAAGTCGGGACCCACGCCGTGCGCGTGCACGACCATCGCGGGGTCGAGCCCCATGGTGTGCGCCAGCTGGAGAGCGGCCGCCTCGGCCCGCCGGTCGTGCGGGATCGGCAGGGTGAAGGAGAGCTGCACCATGCCGTCGCCGGTGGTGTCGCCGTACGGCCGGATGACGCGCTTGTCACTCACTGCTCCGCCTCGAGGAGCTCGCTCGCCGGGTTGTAGTAGGTGGGTCCCTGCGCGAGCACACCGTCGCGGCCTTTGCCGCCGTCCGCGGGGCGGCGCATGAGTCCGAAGGTGCCGTTGGCGATGGCATGCAGCAGCGGCGCGTCGCCAGTGTCGTCGACGATGCGCTCCAGCAGGTCGACCGCCTCGGCGAGTACTTGGCGGGCGCGGGTCGCGATGAATCCGTCGGCCGGCGGGTGGAAGTCCTCGGTCAGGCCGCCGGCCGCGTCGAGCACGTAGCGCACGTTGCGCAGCGCGAGGTCGCGGTCGGAGAGGAACGGCGTCACGACCGCCTCGGTCATCATGCCGACGAGCAGGATGCCCTGGCCGGTCATCGCACCGACGAGGTTGAAGAACCCGTCGAGCAGGTAACCGCGGAAGATATCGCCGGTCATGTGCCGCGTGGGCGGCATCCACTTCAACGGCGCGTCGGGGAAGAGCTCACGGGCGAGCAGCGCGTGCGCCAGCTCCAGACGGAACGACTCCGGGCGGTCGGGATCGATCTCGAACGCGTGGCCGAGACCCAGCTGCCAGTCGGCCAGCCCCGCTTCCTTGGCGAAGTACTCGTTGAGCAGCTGGCTGACCGTCACCGTGTGCGCGGCGTCGACGGCGTCGGCGGTGGTGAGGTAGTTGTCCTCGCCGGTGTTGATGATGATCCCGGCGCGGGCGTGCACCTGGCGGGAGAACCGCTGGTCGACGAAGGTGCGGATCGGGTTGATGTCGCGGAAGAGGATCCCGTACATCGAGTCGTTGAGCATCATGTCCAACCGCTCCAGCCCGGCCAGCGTAGCGATCTC
>JBBSMJ010000181.1:0-3765 GCA_038233235.1 Actinomycetes bacterium
GGACGGACCCGTCCTCGGAAGGGCGGGCACCGGCATGCTGAGGTGCTGGCGGAGGAGGTCACTGACCCCTGGTCCGCGAAACGGCGGTTCGGCGGCGACGCACTCGAACAGCAGGACCCCCAGGGCGTAGAGGTCGGAGCGTTCGTCGACGGGGGCAGCCAGCAGCCCCGCGGCTTCCGGCGCGAGGTAGCGGACCGTTCCGACGAGGTCCTCGCGGACGGACTCATCGAGCCACGGGCTGCGGGCGAAGCCGAAGTCGACGAGGGTCACGGCCTCGACGGGATCCCGTCCCCGGACGACGATGTTCGCCGGCTTCACGTCGCGGTGGCAGACGCCGGCGTCGTGGGCTGTCGACAGCGCCGTCGCGACGGCGATCCCGAGCCGCAAGGTGGTCAGCAGCGGCAGTGGCCCGTCGCGGAGCATCGCCTCGAGCGTCACGCCCTCGACGAAGGGCTGTACGAGGTAGAGCCGCTCGTCGGCGAAGCCCGCGTCGACCAGACCGGGCAGGCCGGTCCCGGACAGCTCGCGCAGCACGACGGTCTCGTGCTGGAAACGCAGTCTGGCGGCGGTCGGGACGACCGCAGGGTCGATCGACTTCAGGACGACCGCGGCTTCGGTGTCGAGGTCACGGGCCAAGCAGGTGTCGACGCCGTTTCCGCTCTTGAGCGATCGCTCGATCCGGTAGCGACCGCCGAAAACCGCACCGCACGCCTCGGCACCCGCTTCGTCCATGATCCACCATCGCTCGCGGGACACGGCGTGTTCCGCTCCCCGGGCGATGCTCCCTGGTAGTCATTCGGTAACCTATAGTCACTTGGTGCTGCTTCGTCCTGGTCAGATCACGCGTCGCGCTGCGCCCCGGACGGGGTGAAGAGGGAGCCATCGCCGAGCCGGGGACAGCGTGTGACGCGCGGCCGCAGGGACGCCCAAGCAAGGACCCCCCGGCCCGGACTTCATGCTCGAGGTCCGCGTAGATCAGTGACGTGTTGGATGGACGCTCCGTATATGCGGATCTATAGTCGGTGCCGTGCCGCAAATACGGATCAGCGAGGCCGCGCTCCTGCTGGGCGTCAGCGACGACACGCTGCGGCGCTGGGCTGAGCACGGCCGGCTGCACCTGACCAAGGCCCGCAACGGTCGCGCCGCCGTGGACGGAGCGGAGCTGGCCGCCCTGGCCCGTGAGCTCGCCGAGACACCGGACGCGGTTGGCCCAGGGGCGCGGTCGGCGCGCAACCGCCTGCGCGGCATCGTCACCAAGGTCACCCGCGACACCGTGATGGCGCAGGTGGAGCTGCAGGCCGGGCCGTTCCGGGTGGTGTCGCTGATGAGCCGGGAGGCCGCCGACGAGCTCGCCCTCGAGCCGGGCGTCGTCGCGTACGCCTCGATCAAGGCCACCAACGTCGTCATCGAGCTCGACGAGCGCCCATGACCTCGCCGTCCCTACGGCTGTACGTGGTGGCGGTCGCCGTCGGGTGGGCGGTGTCGGCCTGCGGCGGCTCACCCACCGCCGCCGAGCAGGGCGGCACGGTGAACGTCTTCGCCGCCGCGTCCCTCACCGACGCCTTCCGCCAGATCGCCGACGAGGTCGAGCAGGCCAACCCCGGGCTTTCCGTGGTCCTCAACGTCGGGGCCAGCTCGGCGCTTGCCCAGCAGATCGTCTCCGGCGCGCCGGCCGACGTGTTCGCCGCCGCGAGCCCGGCCACGATGACGACGGTGACCGACGCGGGCGAAGCGACGGCGCCGCAGGTGTTCGCCCGCAACCGGCTCCAGATCGCCGTACCGGCCGACAATCCCGGCGAGGTCACCGGCCTCGCGGACTTCGCCGACCAGGACCGCACGTTCGCGCTGTGTGCTGAGGAGGTCCCGTGCGGGGCCGCCGCCGCCGCGGTGTTCTCGACCGCCGGCATCCGGGCTGCCCCCGACACCCTGGAGCAGGACGTCAGGGCGGCGCTGAGCAAGGTGGTGCTCGGTGAGGTCGACGCGGCGCTGGTCTACCGCACCGACGTCCTTGCGGCGGGAAGCAAGGTGCGGGGCATCGGCTTTCCCGAGGCCGAGCAGGCCGCGAGCGACTACCTGCTGGCGACGCTCACGTCGGCGCCGAATGCCTCCGGGGCAGAGGCTTTCGCCGCGTACGTCCGGTCGGGTGAAGGGCAGCGGATCCTTGCGAAAGCCGGCTTCGACCTTCCCTGACCGCAACGGTACGCACGGCCGAGGAATCGGTCTGCCGCCGCTGCTGCTGGTGCCGGCAGCGCTGGCGGTGGCCTTTCTGGTGCTGCCGCTGGTGGCCCTGATCGTCCGGGCGCCGTGGACGACCCTGCCGGGCGCGTTGCTGAGCGCCGAGGTCGGGCAGGCGCTTCGGCTCTCGCTCGTGAGTGCAACGTCGGCGACCGTGCTGAGCATGGTGCTCGGTATCCCACTCGCCTGGGTGCTGGCGCGCGCGCAGTTCCCCGGTCGCCGGCTTCTCCGCGCGCTCGTGACGGTGCCGCTCGTGCTGCCGCCGGTGGTCGGCGGGGTGGCGCTGCTGCTGCTGCTCGGCCGCCGTGGGCTGGTGGGGCAATATCTCGATGCGTGGTTCGGGGTGACCCTGCCGTTCACGACACCGGCGGTGATTCTTGCCGAGACCTTCGTCGCCATGCCTTTTCTGGTCATCGCCGTGGAGGGCGCGCTGCGCGGTGCAGACAGGCGGTACGAGGATGCCGCCGCGACGCTGGGCGCCTCGCGGTCGCTCATCTTCCGGCGGGTGACGCTGCCGCTGATCGCGCCAGGGGTGAGCGCCGGCGCCGTGTTGTGCTTCGCTCGCGCGCTGGGCGAGTTCGGCGCCACGATCTCCTTCGCCGGCAGCTTTCCCGGTGTGACCCGCACGATGCCGATCGAGGTCTACCTCGCGCTGGAGACCGATCCGCCCGCGGCCATCGTCTTGTCGCTCGTGTTGCTCGCCGTCTCCGTCGTGGTGCTGGTCAGCCTGCGCGACCGGTGGCTCACCGCCAGCGCCACGTGACCGGCGTGCCCGGGTTGACCGCGGACCTGCGGGTCGCGCGGAAAGGCTTCTCGCTCGAGGTCGACCTGGCGATCGAGTCCGGCGGTGTGCTGGCGCTGCTCGGTCCGAACGGTGCGGGCAAGTCCACGGCGCTGCAGGTGCTCGCCGGCCTCGTGCCGCTGTGTGGGGGCAGCATCGCGCTGGACGGACGGTGCCTCGACGACCCGGGAGCCGGCGTCTTCGTTCCGGCTGCCGCGCGCGGGATCGGCATGGTCTTCCAGAGCTATCTGCTGTTCCCGCACCTGTCCGCCGTCGACAACGTGGCTTTCGGGCTGCGGGCTGCGAGGGTGCCGCGCCGGCAGGCCCGGGACCAGGCGCTGGGGTGGCTCGAGCGGATGGGGCTGGCCGGGCTGGCCGACGTCAAGCCGGGAGCGATGTCCGGGGGTCAGGCCCAGCGGGTCGCGCTCGCCCGGGCGCTGGCTCCGGGGCCGCGGTTGCTGCTGCTGGACGAGCCGCTGGCGGCCTTGGACGCCAGCACGAAGATGGAGGTGCGATCGGAGCTGCGCCGGCACCTCGCCGACTTCGGCGGCTGCACGCTGCTGGTCACCCACGATCCGCTCGACGCCATGGTGCTGGCTGATTCCCTGGTCGTGATCGAGGACGGCCGCGTCGTCCAGCGGGGCAGGACGGCCGAGGTGGCGCGAGCTCCTCGTACGGACTATGTCGCCCGCCTGGTCGGCCTGAACCTTTACCGGGGAAGCGCGACAGGGGGCCGGATCGAGGTCGAC
>JBBSMJ010000182.1:0-3727 GCA_038233235.1 Actinomycetes bacterium
GCGCTACACGCCGAGCGACCGACCGATGATCTCCTTCATCACCTCGGTCGTCCCGCCGTAGATGGTCTGCACCCGGCAGTCCGTATACGCCTTCGCCACGGGATATTCGAGCATGTAGCCGTAGCCACCGTGCAGCTGCACGCACTGGTCGACCACCCGCTTCTGCAGCTCGGTGGTCCACCACTTGGCCATCGCCGCGTCCTGCCCGGTGAAGCGTCCGGCGTTGTGCTCGAGCACGGCTTTGTCGACGTGGTGCCGGGCGATCTCGATCTCGGTCGCCATCTCGGCGAGCACAAAACGGTTGTGCTGGAAGCTGCCGATCGGCTTGCCGAACGCTGCGCGTCCCTTGCAGTAGTCCAGCGTCAGGTCGAAGACCCGTTGCGCCGCAGCGACCGCAACCACGGCGATGGACAGTCGCTCCTGCGGCAGCCTGTCCATGAGGTGCCCGAAGCCGGCGCCCGGCGTGCCGACGAGATTAGCTGCGGGCAAGCGTACCTCGTGAAAGAACAGCTCCGACGTGTCCTGGGCCTTCATGCCCACCTTGACCAGGTTGCGGCCGCGCTCGAAGCCGGGCATGCCGCGCTCGACGGCGAGCAGTGAGAAGCCGTGCGCCCCCGCCTCCGGGTCGGTCCGGGCAACCACGAGCACCAGGTCGGCGGTGATGCCGTTGGTGACGAACGTCTTCGACCCGGACAGGATCCAGTCGCTGCCGTCCCGTCGGGCGTGCGTGCGCAGCCCCTGCAGGTCCGAGCCGGCGCCCGGCTCGGTCATGGCGATGGCAGTGACCATCTCGCCGGTCACGAACGGTGGCAACCAGCGCGACCTCTGCTCGGGTGTCGTCAGGTCGAGCAGGTACGGCGCGATGACGTCGTTGTGCAGCGTGAAGCCCAGGCCGCTGGCACCTACCCGGGCAATCTCCTCGGTGAGCACACAATTGAAGCGGAAGTCCTTCCGACCTCCGCCGCCGTACTCCTCCGGCACGTCGGTGCCGAGCAGCCCCTGCTTGCCGGCCTCGACCCACACCGACCGGTCGACGATGCCGGCCGTCTCCCAGTCAGCGTGGTACGGCGCGACCCGGTTGTCCATGAAACTGCGGACGGCGTCGCGGAACGCTTCGTGCTCGGCCTCGTACAGGGTGCGCTTCATGGTCGGATGCTAACGGCGGTTCACGTTCTCGTCTCGAGGCAGCCGTCGCCGCCGGACCAACCCGCCGTATGCCCGCCGTCTCGACGAGCCAGGCGTCGTCGTACGGTGGAGGCGTTCCGCAAGGAGAACAAAGGGGGCCCGTGAGCGGCTGGCGGAAGTGCGATTCGTGCCGGAAGGTACGCCCAGGAGCAGAGTTCGACGGTACAGCGACCACCTGCCAGGTCTGTCTCACGGTGCCGCGGGCGGTGCGCAAGAAGGCGGCCCCGGTGAAGCGCATCCAGGCAGCTCCGCGCCGGCAACCCGACCCGCCGGCCGCGGCGGCGCCGGGTCCACGTCGCCCACTGCTCGGATCAGTCGGCAGCGGCGACCTCGAGGTCCGTGAACGCCGAGCCCGGCGCACCGCCCAGGAGGCGCTGGCCGAAGCGCATCCGGAGGAGTTCGAGCTGCTCCTGCGGGACGCCAGGCAGGCCGAGGGGCTGCGCCCCAGCAGCGCCGCGCCCCCGCTTCCACCGGCCAGCGACTGAGCGGAGGCTGCTAGTGTGGCGACCTGCACAACTGCGCGCCGCTAGCTCAATTGGCAGAGCAGCGGACTCTTAATCCGCGGGTTCGGGGTTCGAGTCCCTGGCGGCGCACCCATGTGACCTGTGGCCTTGCTCCTCTGAGCGGAGCCGTCGGTCCATGCCGCCCAGGTCGCGTCGTCGCCGTTCCCGGTGCCATCAGCGCCCGATTCGCGGTCCGCTCTGGCACCGAGTGGCGTGGCGTGGCGTGGCGTGGCGTGAGCAGCCTGGGAGACATCCTCAGTGCAGCAGCACGGCGTTGCTGTCGCCGGCCCACTCCAGCATCAGCAAGGTGGCGTCGTCCTGAAGGGCCCCTTGCTGGTGATCGAGGACGGCGACGATGAGGCGGCGGAGCGTCTCGGGCGGCGGCTGCTGGTGGGACTCCTCCCGGACGAGCAGGTCGATGAGCCGGTCGGTGCCGAAGAATTCACCGGCCTCGGAACGGGCCTCGATGACGCCGTCGCTGAACAGAAGAATGCGGTCACCGGGCTGCAGCGACGCCATGACGATCGTGTCGGCGCGGTCGCCGAACCCCAACGGGACACCGGGTTCGACGTCGAGCTCGCCGAGCGAACGGCCCTCGCGGACCAGCAGCGGCGCAGGGTGGGCAGCACACAGGGTGCGCAGGGTGCCGCTCGTGAGGTCGAGCTCGGCCAGCACAGCGGTGACGAAGCTCTCGGGGCCGAACTGCGCGCTGAGCACCGCGTCGACGGCCTTCGCGGTCAGGACCAGATCCATCCCGGCCCGGCGCGCGTTGCGGTAGGCGGCGAGGGCGACGCTGGCGAGCAGTGTCGCCGCGAGACCGTGGCCCATCCCGTCGAAGACCGCCAGTCGCAGGATGTCGCCGTCGATGCTGTAGTCGAAAGCATCGCCGCCGACGGCGTTCCACGGCTCCAGCTGGGCCGTGACGACGAAGCGGTCGGCGGCGAAGGTCAGGGGCGGCAGCTGCCGCCACAGCATCTCGGCGGCCACCCCCATCGGCAGCGCCCGGCGGACGCGCTCGAAGGTGTCGGTGTACTGACCCTTGCTCACGACGAGCTCGGCGATGAGCGCGGCAAGCGGTAGGAACGTCTCGCGCAGCAGCGCCGCGTCCCCGCCGCCGGTCAGCACCTCGAGCACCCCGAGCCGTTCGGTCCCGTCCAGCAACGGGACCCACAGCTGTCGGCCGTCCGTACTGAAGATGACCTCGGTGTTGCGGTAGGAGCGGCCCGCCAATGTGCCGTCGAGGCCGTGCGTGTCGGCATCGAGGCCGTTGCTGGTCAGCGACACGAGCAGCCGCTGGTCGCGGGCGATCAGGTGGATCCGGCAGCCACTGGCCCCGAGGGATCGAGCGGCCTCGTCGACCATTCTCGGCAGGTCCTCCGGTCGCATGAGGTGCGACTGGCGAAGCAGCCTCGCGACCACAGGCCCGGTCCGGTCGTCGTGCGGCACGACCGGTCTCCCTTCAGGCAGCTGGCGCGTACGAGGTCAGCGGCTTCAGGCTAGCGGTTTCCGGACCTCAACCCCCGTCGACGGGGACCGGCTCGATCCAGGCGAGGTACATGGTGCGCCCACGGGCTATCGGGGCCCGCTGCACGAGGAAGCTGGCGGGCACCTCGGTGCCGTCCGCGCGCAGCACGGGCAGCACGAGCGGTACGTCGAGCACGTGCGCCTCACCGGTGGTGAGGTGCCGGGTGTAACCGCTCACGTGGGCTTCGCGCAGCCGAGGCGGGATGAGGGTGACGACGCGGCGTCCGACGAGGTCGTCCACGTCCCAGCCGACGAAGTCCGCAAACAGTCGGCTGACCGCGACGATGCGGTTGGCGTCGTCCGCAGCGACGACGCCCCGGTCGGAATCGCGGACGACCCCGATGTCCCAGCCGCCGAGGTCCGGCTCGCTGTCACGGTCGTGCACATCGACGGTGAACCGGTCCTGATCAGCGCCCGGCCACGGTGACGGTGGAACGCCGTCGAGCTGGGCGGTGATCTGCTCGCACGCCCAGTCGCGGACCGCGATGATCTCCGGCAGGCCGGGTCGGGCGAGC
>JBBSMJ010000183.1:0-3706 GCA_038233235.1 Actinomycetes bacterium
GCGTCGGGGGACCGGCTGCGCTGGTCGACGCACTGCTCTTGCGTCCTGAGCTGGAAGCCCGCTTCGTCATGCCCGACCAAGACGCGACACCCCCTGGTCACGACTGCCGCTAGTCGCGGAGGGGTGCGCCGAGAGCCGATCCCTTGCGGACAAGATCCCGACTGCCCGTCATCGGCTCCGCAAGTGTCCGATGGTGGTTCGGCTTACGGACCTTCGTGGACGACGTGTAGCCGCTGGCGGACGCGATTGAGCCCGCTCTGTTTGCCACTTCAAGCTGCCTGCCTGCCTGCCTCGTCCGAGACGACGGCCCCCTTTCGGCGGGCAGCGGGCGGACATTCGATGGCCGCCGGAGTGCTGTCCGTCAGGTGGTGCGAAGCTCGGTCGCGTCCACGGCGCGGGTGAGGAGCGGCATCACGGCGAGGGTGAGCAGGGCGGTCAGCGTGAGTGCGAGACCGGCGACGGTGCCCAGTTCCATCCAGGGGACCGGCACTTCGATCATGGTGACGGGCACAACCGGACCTTCGGCCATCACCACCTCCCCGCTGGTCTGGACGGTCGTCCCGAACAGTCCCCGGGCGGCGAGCGCTCCGGCTGCGGTCGAGACCAGGATCGCGGGTGTGAGGGGGAGCAGTACCTCCAGCAGGACGGCGCGGCGCAGCACAGCAGTAGGGGTGCCTGCGGCGACCAGCGCGGCGAGGGTGCGGCGTCGGGTGAGGACGCTCTCGACGGCTCCGACCAGCAGCCCGAGCGCGGCGACGATCCCGCCGATGAGCAGAGCCAGCGACGCCAGGTAGGTGCCGGAGGCGTACACGTCGCTGGTGTTGTTGGCGGTGGCGAGCAGGAGGTTCTCCCGGTAGCCCTGGACTGCGGCCGCCACCATCACCACGGTCAGCACAGCAGCGTTGGCCCGGCTCGCGTCATGCGGCGCAGCCCTGAGGCGGCGAGCGGCGATGAGCAGCGCGGGCCGGCCCGTGCGCGGGGCCACGATCCCCCCGATCATCGACGCCAGGGCAGCGGTCCCCATGATCAGACCGGTCACGGACAGGAGGAACAGCAGCAGGAAGAGCAACGCGATGGCGGGAGCGGCGCTGGCCGGGGGTTCGAGCAGCCGGATGATGCCGCTGAAGACAGCCATGCCGGCGGTGCCGGCGAGGAACGCAACGAGCGGGATGAGGCGCACCGGGCGGACACGGGCGGCGCGGACCAGCCCGAACGGAGTGAGAGCGACCCGTCGCAGCGCGAGCTGCCCAGCGATGCCGGCACCGAGGGGGACGGCGACCACGCCCAGCACGATCACCTGCCACGACGGAAGGACATCGGTGGGCAGCTGCAGCGCAGGCCCGGTGACCGACTCGATAATGAACTGGAGGTCGCCGTTCTCCAGCGGAACTTCACGCTGTACCGATCGCGTGGCGATCACCGGCGTGCCAAGCAGCGCCCGCCCGAGAAGGTACGCCCCGAGACCGGCGAGAGCGCCAAGCGCGGCTGCGAGCGCTGTCTCGGCCCCGGCGATCCGGCGCACGTCCGCGGGCGTGGCGCCGATCAGCCGCAAGGTCGCCAGGCGACGGTCCCGGGCGGGGGCGCCGATGCGCGCGCACTGCCCGGTGAAGGTGAGCACCGGTACGCACAACAGCACCAGCGCGGCGACGACACCGGGGTGAAGCCCGGGCTCGTTGAGCAGCGCCGAGGTGTAGGGGCCGTCGTCCGCGCCGGTCGCCGCGACCGTCGCCGCAGCGAGCAGCGCGACGACAGCGGCAGCCGCCCCCACGGCTGTCAGGGCGATCCGCACCCGGTCCGCGCGGCCACCGCCAGCCGCCAGCCGCAGCACGGTGACCAGACCGGGGCGCCCCGGTCGGGCCACGACCAGCCGATCCGGCGCAGCCTTCCTCGCCGTGCCCGTGGCAGCAAGCGCGGCGCTCACCGGGCGACTGTCGAGGTCGCGAACGCGTCGGTGTCGATCATGCCGTCGCGGACCGCGACCTCCCGGTCGGCGTACGCGGCGATCGTCGCCTCGTGAGTGACCAGCAGGACTGTCGTGCCGGCCTCCCGGGCGACCCGGGTCAGCTGGGTCATCACCTGCTCTCCCGCCAGGGTGTCCAGCGCGCCGGTCGGTTCGTCGGCGAACAGCACCTGGGGCTCGGTGACCATCGCGCGGGCCATCGCGATGCGTTGGGCCTGCCCACCGGACACCTCGCCCGGGCGGCGTTCCCCGAGGTCGGACACGCCGAAACGGTCGAGCCAGGTGCCGGCGGCGGCCACTGCCGCGCGGCGCGGACGGCCTCCGAGAAGCAACGGCAACGCCACGTTCTCCGAGGCGGACAGCTCGGGCACCAGCTGCCCGAACTGGAAAAGCACGCCGAACGAGGTCCGTCGCAACCGTGAGCGCTCCGCCTCCGACGCTTCGTCCAGGCGCAACCCGTCGAAGCGGACCTCGCCGGCGTCCGGGATGAGTATCCCGGCCAGGCACAGGAGCAGGGTCGACTTGCCCGAGCCTGACGGTCCGGTGATCGCGACGATCTCCCCACGACTGGCGGAGAAGGAGACCCCACGCAACGCCGGCGCGTGCTCGTAGGACTTCACGAGCGCACGCGCGCTCAGCAGCGCGTCCTGTGGTGGGGCGTTCGGGCTCGGGGTCGGGCGTGGGTTGGTGGTCATCGCTGGGTCTCCTCGGCGAGGGCGGTGACGCGGGCAAGAGCGGTGTCGATCCACCGCAGGTCCGCGTCGAGGTGGTTGAGGGCGTAGTCGGCGGCCAGGACGCGGGTGATCGGGGCGCCCGGGGTGGTCTTGGTACGGGTGTGCTCGCGCATCTGCTGCAGGTGGGCGGCGCGTTGCCGGTTCAGGTACGACGACGCCGCGTCCGCGTCGGCGACCAGCAGCGCCAACGTGACCTTGATCGCGAGCGGGTTCGCGACGAACAGTCCAGGCGGTTCAACGTCGTCGAGCCACCGGTCCAGCTCGGCCCGACCCGGCGGGGTCAGCGCGTAGGACGTGCGGTCCGGGCCGTTCACCCGCTGCCGGGTCGCCGGGACGACGAAACCGTCGCGAAGCAGGCGCTCCAGCGTGGCGTAGATCTGGGCGGCGGCCAGCGGCCGCGCCGCAGGAAACCGGACGGCGTACTGCCGCTTGAGGTCATAGCCGTGCCGCTCGCCGTCGGCGAGCAGGCCCAGAAGCACATGACCGACTGACACGCTGCCGACTATGCACTAGGTAACTAGCGAAGTCCAGCGACCGTTCCGGACTGACGCCATCGCGCTCGCTGAAGGGCGTCGCGATGGTCGCGGGCCTCGCTGGCAGGTCGGACGATCGCTGGCCCTCTGCGACGTGCCGATGAGGGATCGGTTATCGGTCAGCAAGTCTCTGATCGAGCTGAACGGCCAGTCCGGCGAGGCTGGTGCCCGCGGCACCGCCTCGGGGTGGCAATCGTCCCAGCAGCTCACGCACCTCCTTGGAGGCATGGTGCTCGGCGCGGTCAAGGCTTCTTGCGACAGCTGCTTCGGCTCCCTCGGGTTCGGCCAGGCTCGC
Organism: Actinomycetes bacterium; assembly: GCA_038233235.1. Classification (GTDB taxonomy): domain Bacteria; phylum Actinomycetota; class Actinomycetes; order JBBSMJ01; family JBBSMJ01; genus JBBSMJ01. The sequence goes on from JBBSMJ010000183.1 coordinate 3,523, forward strand.
AGCCCGAGCGGCGTAGCTCGCGGCCTCGAGCGCGTGCGAGGCCATGTGGGCCACGGCCACGGCGTGCCCGGCCGCGCGCGCTGCGGCCGCCGCCGTCGGCGCCGCGACCTGGCGAGCGGCCGCATGCGCCTGCGCCGAGAGCGCACGGGCGACCCCGATACGAAGATCGCCGCGTGCGAAGGCC
>JBBSMJ010000184.1:0-3697 GCA_038233235.1 Actinomycetes bacterium
GCACCCGCCCCCGCCCGATCAGCGGCAGAAGCGGACGTCGCCGGCCAGTCGGCTCACCCTCAGTCGCTGCTGACCGGTGCGCCGCACAGCGCCGCTGAGCTCGCTCGTGAGTTGGGCGGTTCGCAGACCAACGCCAGCTACCACGCGCCGGCTCGAACACGCTGGGCTCGTCGTGGTCGTGGAGCAGCCCTCGGTCCGCGGCGGGCAGGCACGGCGACCGGCACGTGGCCTCCAACCGGCCCGAGGCACCGTCGTCGGATTCTGCGACACTCGTCCCGGGCTTGCGCGAGACCCAGCCCAAGTTCGCCTCGCTTCTTGCCCTGGCGCTCACGCGAAACTATGCCTGCGCGACATCGGGCCGAAAACCGACGTCTTAGGCGCCGGCGTCCGGTCCCATCCCATGAGTGAACTGGCTGTCGGGAACCAGAGCCACGGGACGCACCCAACCGGCACTGCCACCGCGCAGTTTCATGGGGGTCGCGACGAAGAAGAAGCCGGTGGGCTGCGGGATCGCGCCAAGGTTGGTCAGCTTCTCCAGGTGCATGTGCTCCCGGGCGCGGCCGACGAAGTGCAGCGGGAAGAAGTCGGGGTCACCGGCGTCCTTCGCGGCCTCCATCGTGTTGTAGCTCACGTCCATCGCGTAGGCGTCGATGCCGATCAGCTTTACTCCCTGGTCGAGCAGGAAGTTCAAGCCTTCGACCGACAGGCCACCCTGCAGCTGCCAGTACTTCTCGGGGTCATCGATGTGCTCGTCCGCACCGGTCCACAGCAGGACGATGGTGCGCGGCGTCAGCACCGCACCGATGCGCTGGATCTCGGCCTCGAGGTCTTCGACCATGATGTCCCGACCTGCGTGGGAGCGGAAGTCGAGCCGGACCCCCGGACCCATCGTCCACTCCAGTGGCACCTGATCGATGGTCTTGGCGGGCTTGCCGGCCACCTCCGGCCCGAAGTGCCAAGGTGCATCGATGTGGTTGCCGGCATGGTCTGACATCTTGACGTCCATCCAGGCCAGGCCGAGGGCCTCGGGGAAGTCTTGCCGGTCGACGCGGTCCTCCCCCTCGTCGGTCATCCGCACGTTGAGGAAGTTGGCCATGGCCGCTGCTCCCCGCTCGTGCGGGATGGTCGTTGACTTGAACCCCCATGGCGGGTAGTTCGCCTGGTCCAGGTAGACGCCGAGGTCGATGGGGGTGAACGGTTCGTCGAACATGATGACTCCTGGTCAGATCGTTACGCGGACGGGCGGGGAGATCTCTTCGAGGGTCAGACCGCAGGCTTCGACTCCCCGCGACTTCCAGATAGCCGCAGCAACAGCTCCGATACCGAAGAAGACGGCCAGCAGCGTGAAGGCTGCCACCAGGCCCAGGCCGGCGGTGACGTAGGACAGTCCCACCACCCCGACCATCCCGCCGAGCCGGCCACCGGCCACACACACCCCGACCCCGGTGGCGCGCAGGTGGGTGGGAAACAGCTCCGCGAACGTGGTGTAGGCCGAGATCCAGGAGCAGGTTGCCGAGAAGACGCACAGGGTGAAGGCGGCGAGTGTCAGCCCGGGTGACTTCGCGAGCGCGGCGAGTGCCAGGAGCAGCACCGAGATCGTCGCGCTGCCGTAGGCGATCAGCACCGTGTTGCCACGACCGATGCGGTCAATGACGCCGGCCACCGCCAGCCCACCGATGAGGGCACCGACGTTGCCGATCAGGTAGAACAGCGGCACGGTACCGGCGGAAACCTGGACCTGGCTGTCGGTGAGCACGTACGCGCCGATGAAGGTGAACAGTCCGTAGTACGCCGCACTGCCAGCGAACTCCAGCGTCATCCCGTAGTAGAGGCGGCCACGCCACGAGGCCCACAGCTCGCTCAGCTGTGCGCGGAAGGAAGCGGGCGCCGGGGCCACGAGATCTTTCGGCTCAGCATCTTCGATGCCGGAGATGCTCGTGACCACAGCGTTGGCCTCTGCCAGCCGGCCCCGGGAGGCCAGCCAGCGTGGCGACTCCGGGATGGCCCTTCGGGCGTACAGGGCGTAAAGAGCCGCCACCGCGCCCGCCAGCAGGCACATCCGCCACGCGCTGACCTCCAGGCTTCCCACGGCGATCTCCCTGACGACGAAGCCGTTGAGGAAGAGCAGGCCGACCAGCCCGGCGGCGATCCCGCCCAGGGACCAGAAGTTCATCGTAAGCGCAATCATCGACCCGCGTCTGCGGCTGGGCATGAACTCCGCGATCGCTGTGGTGACGGCGGAGTACTCCCCACCGACCCCCAGCGCCGTGATGAAGCGGAAGAACAGGAAGACGGCAAAGGTCGGGGCGAAGGCGCTGAGCACGGTCGCCACCGCATACATCACCAGGGTGGCCACGAACAGGCGCTTACGGCCGTATCGGTCAGCCAGCCATCCGAAGACGGTGGCGCCGATCATCAGACCGGCGAACCAGACCACCCAGATGATCGACACCGCCCCAGGGCGAATGGACCCGGCGGCGTCGAGCAGCCCGAAGTCCTTGGCAAGTGGCCCGAGCACACTGCCGATGATCTGCACCTCGAAGGAGTCGAGGGCCCAGCCGATGCCGAGCGCGAGCAGGATCCGGGTGTGAATAGGGCGCCACTCGGCGCGGTCAAGACGGCTGGGCACACTCACGCGGCAGCTCCGATGTCGTCGAAAGGTGGGGAACTCAGACCAGCGCGGTCGCGGCTGAGTAGGAGTCGGCGACCTCGTCGATCTGCTGATATCCGATCTTGAGCAGGAAGCTGCTGACGCGCCCGTAGGACTTCATGCCCAGGATGAAGAAGTGCGGTTCTGGGTTGCGCAGCACGTCGACGCCGTGGCTCTCCTGCTGGAGGCAGTCGCCGCCGTCGGCGCCCAGCAGCGCCGCCGACAGGGTGATCGGAGCGGCGGTGGCATAGCACTCGTGCACCTGCAGCTGGCGGTACATCGCGGCGTCAGGCACATAGCCGGTGAGCGCGACGACATGGTCGACCTGCACCTCGTCGGCGTGACCGGCGCCGCGCAGCGTGGCCACGATGCGCCCATCGCGTTCGGTGAGCTGCTCCACCGCCACGCCGGTGCGCACCTCGACGGCGGGGTTCGCGCCCTGCCGCAGCTGCTCCGCGACCTCGACCAGCGCCTGGCGCTCCGGCAGTACGTCGTCGGGCACCACTCCCCAGTCCGGCGCGTCGCTGCGGACTGCCCACACGACGCGGGTGCCGGGCTGCCGCTCGGTGAGGGCAGCCAGGTCGCGGGCGGCAGTCTGCGCTGACTTACCGGCACCGGCGAGCAGGACCGTGCCGCCCGCGAGCAGACCGTCATCGGTGACCGCCGGGATGGTCCTGGTGATCCGCCCGGAAAGGGCTCGCTCTCCCGGCGCCGGGATGCCCCCGTCACCGAGCACGTTCGGGTTGCCGAAGGATCCGGAGCAGTCGAGGACAAGGCTCGCGTGCTCGATGAACTCGGCACCGGCGTGGTCGCGGAGCAGCATGCGGAACGCGGTGGCCCCGCGGACATCGTTGGCGATCTGCTCGTGCTTGAGCAGCCCTTCGCGACCGATCGACTCCACCTTGACGCCGAGCCGCAGGTTTGCGGAGATCGCCGGGAGCGCCGCCAGCGGCTCGAGCAACCGCTCGGCCAACTCGGCGCCGGTCGGGCACTCCTGCCCCGTCGGAACCTCCACACCGGCCCGCTCGAGGTGTGTCCGCATTCGGC
>JBBSMJ010000185.1:0-3695 GCA_038233235.1 Actinomycetes bacterium
GATCGGTGAGGCTGCGCACGGCGACGTGGTCGCCGCCCACCCGGGCGGCGACGAACTCGTACGGGTAAAAGGCGGCCAGCACGGACACCGACCCGCCCGCGGATCCCCCCGTCACTCCCTCGGCCGCCCCGCCGGGGGCTTGCCCGCCGCAGCCGGCGAGCGCCAGTGCCGTCAAGCCCACGAACGCCAGCCCGGCAGCAGGCGCAGTCCTCATGACAACGATTCTCAACCTCGGTGAGAATGGTTGTCAACAACCTACTCCGCAGCGAGCCGTCGGCTCACCGCCACCCAGCGGTCCAGTAGGGAGCTGGCGGCGCCGGAGTCCACCGCGTGCGCGGCGGTGCGCATGCCGGCGCGGAGCGCCGCCGCCAGATCGTCGGCACGCTCGTCGGCACGCTCGTCGCCGGCTCCGGGGGCCGGAGCGAAGGCGTAGGCATCGCCGCCCACACCGTCGAGAGCCACCAGCGCCGCAGCCGCGTTGAGCAGTACGGCATCGCGGACCGCCCGCTGCCCACCCCCCAGCTCACCGGCGAGCAACCGTCGCGCCACCTCGGCGTTGTAGGCGGGATCGCCGCCGCGCAGATCGGCGACGGCAGCCCGGGAGATGCCCACCGCCTCGGGTTCCACCACAGATTCCACGACGTGTCCCCCACGGACCAGCCATACCCGAGACGGTGCGGTCGTGGTCAGCTCGTCGAGCCCGTCCTCCCCACGGAACACGAGCGCCGATGTTCCGCGGGCCGCGAGCACCGCCGCCATGACGCCGGCCATGCGCTCGTCGGCAACGCCGACGGCCTGGGCGGCCGGTGCCGCCGGGTTGGTCAGGGGCCCGAGGAAGTTGAAGACGGTCGCCACCCCGAGGTCACGCCGTGGCTGGGCCGCATGCCGCAGCGCCGGATGGAACACCGGAGCGAAACAGAATCCGATACCGACCTGGCCTACACAGGCGACGACAGCATCCGGCGACAGGTCCACCGCGACGCCGAGCGCCTCCAGCAGGTCGGCCGAACCACAGGACGAGGACGCCGCGCGGTTGCCGTGCTTGACCACCTGGGCGCCGGTCGCCGCGACGACGAGAGCCGACATCGTCGAGATGTTCACCGTGTGCGCCCGGTCGCCGCCGGTCCCGCAGGTGTCGACCGCGGGACCTGGAACCTCGATGCGGGCAGCGTGCGCCAGCATCGTCTCCACCAGTCCGGCGACCTCCGCTGGCTGCTCACCCTTCGCGCGCAGGGCGACCGCCAGTCCGGCGATCTGCGCCGGCGAGGCCGCGCCGGCCATCACCTGCTCCATCGCCCAGGCGGCCTCGCCCCCGGTGAGCGTCTCACCGTGCAGCAACGTGGTCAGCACCGACGGCCACGTCGAGGCGGTCACCGGGCTCCTGGGGCGGTATCGCCCGGGCGGGTGGTGTCCAGGGCGTCGAGGGATGCGTACATCCGGCGGGTGTCGATGTGCAGGCGTGGGGCGACCTCACCGAGCTGGTGGCCGGCATCGTCGGTCGCCGCGAGGGCGGCCAGCAGCCGGCGTACGGCGGAGGTGAGCACGGCGGTGTAGTCGGGGGCCAACAGCTCCCCGCAGCGCGGGCAGCGTCCGGCGTGGGCCGGTGCCACCACCTCGGACAGCTCGAAGGACTGGCCGCACAGCCCGCACCAGGCGCGGACGTTCATGTGGCCGGCAGCCCGGCCGCCCGCCTGCGCATGAGTTCCGCCACCGCGTTGGCCACGGCCAGCGGGTCGAGGGGAAAGGAGACGGAGGCATCGGCGCGCGACCAGGCCGCGAGCCAGGCGTCGTCGCGGCGGCCGGTGAGCAGCAGGACGGGAGGACACTGGAAGATTTCGTCCTTGACCTGTCGGCAGATACCCATGCCGCCGACCGGCACCGCCTCCCCGTCGAACACGCACACGTCGGCCTCGCCGGCGTCGAGTGCGCGGATCACCGCCGGCTCGGTGGCGCAGTCGAGGAACGCCACCCGCGGGACGTCCGCAGCCGGCCGCCGCCCGATCGCCCGGCGTACCTGCTCGCGGGTGTCGACGTCATCGCTGTAGACGAGGACGGTCATTGGTGCGTCGGTGCTCATGCAGGGAACCTCGGCGCGGGGCGTAGTCGAGAGATGGGCGCGGACCAGCCGCGATGGTATCGGCCTCGCTCCCGAGCTCGCGGCCGACGGACGCCGGACGACGACCTCACGGCATGACGGCCGACGGACGCCGAGCTGATCGTCAGCTCACCCGGTAGCGCTCCGCGATGTCGACGCGCAGCTCCACCCCGTTGCCCGAACGTCCCTGATCCGGTCGTACCGTTCCTCCGGTCGGGTCGAGCGTCCCGTCGAACAGCTCTTCCTCCACCCGCACGTGGTCGTGGAACCATTCGAGGTGTCGAAGGTTGGGTACGGCGGCCATGACGTGCGCGTGCACCGTCGGCGCGCAGTGAGCCGACACGTCGAGGTTGTGGGCGGCAGCGACCGCCGCCGCCCGCAGCATCTCCGTCGGCCCGCCGATGCGGGTCGCGTCCAGCTGCAGGCAATCGACGGCGTCCGCCGCGCACATGCGCTCGGCGTACGCCAGGTCCCACGCGTACTCCCCCGCGGTCACGTCAGGCAACACCGCGTCGCGCACCTCGCGGAGGCCGGCCAGGTCGTCGGAACTGACCGGTTCCTCGTACCACCGAACATCGAGGTCGGCAGCCTGCCGCGCCACCCGGATCGCCTGCTTGCGGCCGTAACCACCGTTGGCGTCGACGAAGAGTTCCGCGTCCTCGCCGATCACCGAACGGGCCAGCCGCATCCGCGCCACGTCCCGGTCGGCGCACGTCCCCCACGACTCACCGATCTTGATCTTCACCCGTTGAATGCCCTGCTCGTGGACCCAGCCGGCAAGCTGGGCTCGGGTCCGCTCTTCGTCGTACGTCGTGAAGCCGCCGCTGCCGTAGACCGGCACCTCGGTGTGCACCGCGCCGAGCAGCCGGCACAGCGGAAGGTCGAGCAGACGGGCCTTGAGATCCCACAGGGCGGAGTCGACCGCGGAGAGCGCCAGCCCGGCGATCCCCTGCCGGCCGGCGTTGCGCACCGCCGCCACCATCGCGGAGTGGGCCCGTGGTACGTCGAGGGCGTCGACACCGCGGACCACCGGGGCGAGCATGTCCTCGACCACCCGTTGCGCCGCCGCCGGCCCATAGGTCCATCCGATGCCCAGCCGCCCTCCCCCGGCGACCCGAACGAGCACCATCGTGGTGCTATCCCAGGCGAACGTCCCGTCGCCCTCCGGCGCGTCGGTGGGGACGGTGTACGCCGCGACCTCGACCCGCTCGACCGGCGCGTCCATCAGGGCACGGGATAGGCGACCGTGGACAGCAAGGCGTTTTCCGCCTGCCGGGAGTCCAGCCGGGTGTGCTGGACGACGATGGGCACGTCGCTCTCGATGACCGACGCGTAGTCGGTGTCCAGCGGCACCGGCTCGGGATCAGTGAGGTCGTTGAAGCGCTGGTGCAGCGTGCGCCGCGCAGGCACCGTCACCCGGTACGGTCCGGCCGGGTCGCGATCGGTGAAAAACAGCCGTATCTCGACGTGCGCGTCGGCGTCGCCGGTGTTGAGCAGGCAGGCGGTCTCGTGGCTGAGCATGGCCGGCTCCGGTCCGGTGCTCTGGCTGGGGATCCAGCCCTCGGCAATGACCCAGGTCGTACGGCCCAGATGGGGCATA
>JBBSMJ010000186.1:0-3687 GCA_038233235.1 Actinomycetes bacterium
GGGAAGTCGGAGAACGACCGCCCGGTCGCGCCCGGTCCACCGTGGAACAGCGTGTCTCCGGAGAACAGCACACCGAGGTCCGGCGCGTGGAGGCACACCCCGCCGGGAGAATGGCCCGGAGTATGCAGGACGGTCAGCGTCAGCCCGCCCACGGCGAGACTGTCGCCGTCGGCCAGCGGCCTGTCCGGCGGTCGGTCGGGGTGCGTCATGTCCCACAGCACCCGGTCGTCAGGGTGCAACAACACCGGCGCTCCGGAGCGATCGGCGAGCTCCGGTGCCGCCGACACGTGGTCGTTGTGCGCGTGGGTGCAGACGATCGCGATCAGCTCCCGGTCGCCCACCGCGCCGAGGATGGCGCCGGCGTCATGCGCGGCGTCGACGACCAGCACGTGGGTGTCGTCTCCGACGAGCCAGACGTTGTTGTCGACGTCGTAGTCACCGCCGTCGAGGGAGAACACGCCGGACGTAACCACCTTGTCGACGCGTACGGCTCCCGCGCCCGCGGGCATCACAGGACCACCACCGAGCGCAGCACCTCGCCGCGCTGCATCTTCTCGAACGCCGTCTCCACGTCCTCCAGCCCGATGGTCTCCGAGACGAACAGGTCGAGGTCCAGTCGGCCCTGCAAGTAGAGGTCGACCAGCAGGGGGAAGTCGCGGCTGGGTAGGCAGTCGCCGTACCACGAGGACTTGAGCGCGCCCCCGCGCCCGAAGACGTCGAGCAGCGGCACCTCCAGGATCATCTCCGGCGTCGGTACGCCGACCAGCACGACGGTGCCGGCGAGGTCTCGGGCGTTGAAAGCCTGCAGGTAGGTCTCCGGCCGGCCGACGGCGTCGATGACCACGTCGGCGCCGAACCCGCCGGTCAGTTCGCGGACCGCGTCGACCGGGTCGCTGGAGCGGGAGTTGACGGTGTGCGTCGCGCCGGCACGACGGGCCCAGTCGAGCTTTCGGTCGTCGACGTCCACCCCGATGACCGTCGCCGCACCGGCGAGCCGGGCGCCCATGATGGCCGCATCACCGACGCCGCCACATCCGATGACCGCCACGCTGTCGCCTCGAGTCACCGCGGCCGTGTTCAGCGCCGCACCCAACCCCGCCATAACGCCACAGCCGAGCAGCCCGGCCACTTCCGGTCGAGCCTTCGGGTCGACCTTCGTGCACTGGCCGCCGGCCACCAGCGTCTTCTCCACGAACGCTCCGATGCCCAAGGCTGGGGACAGCTCGGTGCCATCGGCAAGTGTCATCGGTTGGCCCGCGTTGTGCGTGGCGAAGCAGTACCACGGCCGGCCACGTCGGCAGGCACGGCAGTCACCGCAGACCGCCCGCCAGTTGAGCACCACGTAGTCGCCGACTGCGACGGTGGTGACCCCCTCGCCCACCGACTCGACGGTCCCGGCCGCCTCGTGGCCGAGCAGGAACGGGAACTCGGCAGAGATCCCGCCCTCCCGGTAGTGCAGGTCGGTGTGGCAGACCCCGCACGCCTGGACGCGGACGACCACCTCCCCCGCGCCGGGATCGGGCACCACCACGGTCTCCAGCGTCACCGGAGCGCCCTTCTCGCGGGCCACCACGCCGCGAACTTCACTGGACATCTTTGATCCCTCCTCGTCCGGCGTACGCCTTGCCGGGTCGAGTGACGATAGGCGGCGACTACAGGGCAGCACGCAGCACTACCTGCCCGGCGGCGTCACGCACCTGGAACGACGCCGCATCCTCCCGCAGCACCGCGGCGTTGAGATTGCAACGCAGCGGCTTGTCGCCGGTGCCGAGGAACGCGCCCGCCGGAAAGACCTCACCGTTGCGGCCGAGCACCTCGAGCCGGTAGGCGCCGCCGTCCTCGAGCCCGGTGGCCACCAGCTTCACCTCCACTCCCCAGGTGTGATCCACCAGGTCGGCGTCGGCCTCCGTACCAGGAACCAGCTCTTGGACAGCCACCGCCTCCAGCGGCACCACGGGTGCGGTGGGGGCGAGGGAGCGCCCCACGAACACGCCACCGACGCCGATGAGGAGCACCGCGGCCGCGGCGGCAACTGCGAGGAGTCCGGCCCGCCGCGTCCGCGCCCGCCGACGGTCCTGTGCTTCGTCGCGTACCTGGCGTTCGATGCGGTCGAGCAGGGAGGGTGGCGGGACCGACTCGGGCGGCAGCCCGGACGAGCCGACCTCGCGGACCTCGCCGAGCGCCTGGGCGACGGGGGTGAGTTCGGCCAGCTCGCCGCGGCAGGAAGGGCACGCGCCGAGGTGGGCGCTGACCTGTGCGGCGTCGGATTCCGGGAGGCCGCCGAGCAGGTAGCTGCCGAGCAGGTCCCGCGGGTGCCCATGACCGTTCACGGGGTCACCTCCATCTCCTGCATGACGACACGCAATGCCTTGAGTCCGTAGTAGACGCGGCTACGCAGGGTCCCCTCCGGGATGCCCAGCTCGGCGGCCACCTCGACGTAGGGACGCTGCCGCAAATAGGTCTCCACGATGGCTCGGCGGTGGTCTGCCCCGATGCGCCGCAGCGCCTCCTCGACAGCCCACCCGCGCAGCAGGCTTTCGAACGGATCAACCGCAGGTGACCGGGCTGACGCCGCGTCTTCGACATCCTCGGTCGCCGCCAACTGACCGAGCCACGGCCGCGCCCGCACGTGGCGCCAATGGTCGACGACGACGTTGCGCCCGATCGCGAACAGCCACACCCGCAGGCTGGCGAGCTGCGGGTCGTAGCGGTCCGCGGCCCGCCAGGCGCGCGAGAAGGTTTCCTGCACCACATCCTGCGCGGCCCCCTCGTCGCCGAGCGCGCGTAAGGCGAACCGGTAGAGCTCGGCGCCGTGAGCTTCGTACGCCGCCCGGACTCCGTCCGGATCGTCCAGCGACGGGCCGGGCGCAGGGTCGTGGACCACCCGCAGCCTCGTCCGCACCGCAGTCATGCCCTCCCACCCCGCTCGGCGTCCGCGCATAGGTACGCGGGCGAACCGCCCCGCGTTCACGAGAAGACCGCCAACGGCCGAGCCAGCCCCGCGCGCTCCTCGACCAGCGCCACCACGGTGCCGTCCGGCGCGAACGCCCCGACCGGTCCTGGAGCGTGCCCGACGGCCGGCAGCTGCCCACCGTGGAGGACCCGCACCGCTTCCTCGGCGGTCAGGTCGCGGCGGGGGAAGGCGGCGTGGACAGCCGCCGCGAGCGGCAGCAGGGCGAGATCGCGCTCTAGTGCCTCGATGGACAGAGCCTGATCGAGGGTGTAGGGACCGACGCGGGTACGCCGTAGCGCGGTGAGGTGGCCGCCGACGCCGAGGGCGGCCCCGAGATCGCGCGCCAAGGCGCGTACGTAGGTGCCGGTGGAACACACCACGTGGACGTCGGCGTCGAGCACCTCGCCACTTCGGCGTACGTCGAGAACATCGAAGCGTGTCACCGTCACCGCACGCGGGGCCAGCTCCACGCGTTCGCCGGCGCGCACCCGGCGATAGGCCCGCTCACCGCCCACCTTGATCGCGCTGACCGCGGACGGAACCTGCTGGAGATCACCGGTCAGCTCGGCTACTGCGGCCCGCATCGTGTCCTCGCCGACAAGGGCGGCCGACGCTGCACCGGTCGGCTCGCCTTGGGAATCGTCGGTCACCGTCGACTGGCCGAGCCGGATCGTCGCGTCGTAGGCCTTGTCGCGCAGGGTCAGGTGGCCGAGCAGCCGGGTGCCTCGACCCAA
>JBBSMJ010000187.1:0-3678 GCA_038233235.1 Actinomycetes bacterium
ATCTTGGCGATCTCGATGTCGAAGCCGGTCGGCGCATTGGCACCGGGCTCCAGGAATCCGATCCCCGGCTGGTCGGTCTTCACTCCGATAGTGATCTCGCCGGCTTCGTTGAACTTCGCCATGGTGGAGCCGGCATCGAACTTCGCGTCCTCCGCGACCGGGGTGACGGGCTCTTCCTCGCCGCCGCCGCAGGCAGTGAGGATGAGCGCGAGCGTGGCCACCGCGGCAGCCAGGCCCCTTCCGCTACCTCTGCTTCGTGGTCCCATCGTGTTTCCCTTCCGTTGAGGCGCGACATCGTGGCCGCCTAGTGATCAGTGACTGAGGATCTTGGAGAGGAAGTCCTTCGCGCGGTCGCTGCTCGGGTTGGTGAAGAACTCCTCCGGCGTGGTGTCCTCGACGATCTGGCCGCCGTCCATGAACACCACCCGGTTGGCCGCCCGACGGGCGAAGCCCATCTCGTGGGTGACGACCACCATGGTCATGCCCTCCTGGGCCAGCTGGATCATGACGTCGAGGACCTCGTTGATCATTTCCGGGTCGAGCGCGGATGTCGGCTCGTCGAAGAGGAGGACCTTCGGATCCATGGCCAGCGCGCGGGCGATGGCCACCCGCTGCTGCTGACCGCCGGACAGCTGCGCGGGCATCTTCTCGGCCTGGTTGCCGATGCCGACCCGGTCGAGCAGCTCGCGGCCGCGCTTCTCGGCCTCTGCCTTCTTCTTACGGCGTACGCGCGTCGGTCCGAGGGTGACGTTGTCCAGCACCGACTTGTGCGCGAAGAGGTTGAAGGACTGGAACACCATGCCCACTTCGGAGCGCAGCCGGGCCAGGCCCTTGCCTTCTGCCGGCAGGTCCTCGCCTTCGATGGTGATGCGTCCGTCGTCGATGGGTTCCAGCCGGTTGATCGCCCGGCACAGGGTGGACTTGCCGGAGCCGGACGGCCCGATGACCACGACGACCTCGCCGGCGTGCACGGTGAGGTCGATGTCCTTGAGCACATGGAGCTCGCCGAAGTGCTTGTTGACGTTCGACAGCTCGACCAGCGGGCGGCCCGGCGCAGGGGCCTCTGAGCCCGCCCGGTCGTTTGTCACCGTCATGCTTAGGCAACCTAAACCCCGCCGGCCCGCAAAGGCCACTAGGACACGATCACTTTCCGGACACGGTGGGCTGCGTACCCTGTGCGGGTGAGCGGGTCGCGGACGTACGAGGTGCGCACCTTCGGCTGCCAGATGAACGTGCACGACTCCGAGCGGCTTGCCGGACTGCTGGAGGGTGCGGGCTACGTCCGCGCCGACCAGAATCCGCCCGACTTGGTGGTCTTCAACACCTGCGCAGTGCGCGAGAACGCGGACAACCGGCTCTACGGCAACCTGGGTCAGCTGCTGCCAGCGAAAAGGGCGCGACCGGGGCTGCAGATCGCGGTCGGCGGATGCCTAGCGCAAAAGGACCGCGGCGACATCCGCCGGCGGGCGCCGTGGGTCGACGTCGTCTTCGGCACGCACAACATCGGGTCGTTGCCCACGCTGCTGGAGCGGGCCCGCGTGCTGGAGGAAGCGCAGGTCGAGATCCTGGAATCACTCGAGGTGTTTCCGTCGACGCTGCCGGCGCGCCGCGAGTCGGCGTACGCCGCCTGGGTCGCCATCTCGGTCGGCTGCAACAACAGCTGCACCTTCTGCATCGTGCCGTCGCTGCGCGGGCGGGAGCGCGACCGCCGGCCCGGCGACGTGCTGGCCGAGGTGCGCGCGTTGGTCGCGGACGGCGTGCTGGAAGTGACGCTCCTCGGGCAGAACGTCAACTCCTACGGCGCGGAGTTCGGCGACCGGGGCGCGTTCGCCAAGCTGCTGCGCGCCTGCGGGGATGTCGAGGGGCTGGAGCGGGTGCGCTTCACCTCACCGCATCCGCGCGACTTCACCGACGACGTCGTCGCCGCGATGGCCGAAACGCCCAATGTGATGCCGCAGCTGCACATGCCGCTGCAGTCCGGGTCGTCGCGGGTGTTGCGCGCGATGCGGCGCTCCTACCGGCGGGAGCGGTTCCTGGCGATAGTCGACGGCGTCCGCGCCGCGATCCCTGACGCTGCGATCACCACCGACGTCATCGTCGGCTTTCCCGGCGAGACCGAGGAGGACTTCGCGCAGACGCTGGACGTCGTCCGCGCGGCACGTTTCGCGGGCGCGTTCACGTTCCAGTACTCCCGCCGGCCGGGTACTCCGGCTGCCGACATGCCTGGCCAGGTGCCGAAGGAAGTCGTGCAGGAGCGGTACGAACGACTCGTGGCGCTGCAGGACGACATCTCCTGGGCCGAGAACCGGCGGGAGGTCGGCCGTCAGGTGGAGGTGCTGGTCGCTGAGGGGGAGGGGCGCAAGGACGGCGCTACCCGGCGGGTGTCCGGGCGGGCGAGGGACAACCGGCTGGTGCACTTCACCCCGCCCACCCATGCGGTTGTTCGGCCGGGTGACCTGGCAACCGTCGAGGTCACCTACGCCGCGCCGCACCACCTGGTGGCGGACGGGCCGGCGGTCGCCGTACGACCCACCCGCGGGGGCGACGCGTGGGCGGCCGGCAGGGAGCGGCCTACCGGCGGCACACCCGTGATGCTCGGGATGCCGGGACCGCGCCGTTAGGGGATCCGCAGGGCTGAGTCAGTCGAGCGCGTGCAGGATCGCGGGGATTCGACGGGTCAGGTCGTCGAGGGATCGCTGGGACCTTTCCGGCTCGCCGCATGTCATCAGGTGCACCATTCCGCTGTCACCTGCGGCAGCGGCGGCGGGGATCGAGTCGAGCATGAGTTGGATGCGGGTCGGTACCGCTTGGAGGATGTCGCGGGAGGGAATCGGGCCGTAGACCTGCGCGATGAGGTCCAGCCGCTCGGCGGCAGGCTCGGGTCCGATGTCACGCCACAGCGGCACGCAGTTCCAGGCGATGAACGCCAACTCCATCAGCGGTGTAGAGGGGCCGGCGAGGTCCCAGTCGAAGACGCCCACGAGTTCGTCGCCGTCAAAGCAGACGTTGTACGGAGCGATGTCGTTGTGCGCGATCACGGTGTGCCCCGGAACACTGGGGAATCGCCAGGGGCCGGGGTGGCTGAACTCGGCGACTGCCTGGTGAAACTGCCGCGTCCAGCTCACGACCGAGCGCACCTGCTTGGTCGTCAGCGACTCCGTGTCGATGTCGACGACACGGCCGGGCAGGAACGACAGGACCTCGCGTCCTTCATCCTCGTAACCGAGGACCCTCGGCACATGCTCGATACGCGACCCGAGAAAGTTCAGCAGCGCGTGCACCGCTGGCGTCCACGGCCCGACCGGGCGGCGCACCGTGTCGCCGACCCGCCATACACCCCCGACGTTGCCGGGCAGGTGCTGCTTGATCTCGTCAACGCCGTGCTCCTCATAGGCCAACCCGCCCTCAACCTCCTCCCCCCTGCGAGTGGGCGATGAGTTTCTACCCGTACGACGGTCTGCAGGTGCAGTATCCGTTGCGGGGGCACGCCCCCGCCGTAGGGGAGGACGCAGCGTCATGCAGCAGAAGATCATCCCGAACCTGTGGTTCGACACCGAGGCCGAGGAGGCCGCGGGCTTCTACACGTCCGTCTTCGAGAACTCGCGCATTCTCAACGTCGCCCACTACCCCGAGGGCGGGCCGGGGCCGGCCGGCACGGTGATGACAGTGGAGTGGGAG
>JBBSMJ010000188.1:0-3674 GCA_038233235.1 Actinomycetes bacterium
CATCGAGTCGCCCGTCCGGCTCACTACCGCCGACGCCGCGTTCGTGACACAGCTCGCCATGGCCTTCGCTCAGCGGCTGACCGCGCTGGGCGGACCACCGCTGGAGGCTCCCGCGGAGCGTCTCGCCAGGTTCGGCTCGGACGTCCTGGAACTGTCGACGGTCGACGACATCGCGCAGGCGACACTCAAGGTCGCCGTCGAGTTGTCGGGCATGAGTTCCGCCGCGTTGCTGCTGACCGAGGACGGCGATCCCCACCCTCTGGCCTCCATCGGTCCGCTCGGACCTGTGCTCACGTCCCTGCCCGCGCCAACGCTGGGACGGTTGGCCTACCTCGTCCGCATGTCCAGATCGTGTTACACCTCGGCAGAGGAGTTCGGCGTCGGCTCCGCCGGTATGCGTGACGTGCTCGCAGCCGGAGTCGGGTCCCTCGCAATCGTGGCGCTCGTCGTCGGGACAAGCCGACATGGTGTCCTGGTAGCGGCCGACGAACGTCGCGGCAGTCGCAGCGCAGAGGTGTCGTTGTTGGAGCTGCTCGCGGCACAGGCGGGCGCCAGCCTGCGGACGGTCTCCACCGCGAACGCCCTGCACGACTCCGAGCGCCGATTTCGGGCCCTCGCCGAGCACGCGTCGGACTTGGTGTGCCTGCACACCCGGGACGGCCAGATCGTCTACGCCAGCCCGTCGGCCCACGCAGTCATCGACGCGGACGCCACATCCCTGGTCGGCATGAACGGCTTCGACCTGTGCCACATCGAGGACCGCGATCGGGTACGCCAAGAGATCGCGGACGGTCTGCCCACCGGCCGGGTGACCGTCGCGTACCGACGACCCGGCAGCGGAGAGGGCGCCCAGCCCCACCGCTGGCTCGAATCAGCGATCACACCGGTCCTCGACGGGGACGGTGCGGTGAGCCACCTGCAGACCATCACCAGGGATATCACCACGCGCAAGCGTGCCGAGGAAAGGCTTGCCCACCAAGCCTCCCGTGACCCGCTGACCGGTCTGCTCAACCGCTCGGTGCTGGTCTCCAAGCTGGAAACCACCCTGCTCGAGCAGGAGAACGACGGCCATCCGGTCGCCGTCCTCTTCCTCGACCTCGACGGGTTCAAGGCGATCAACGACACCTTCGGCCATGCCGCAGGGGATGAGCTACTGGTGGCCGTCGCCGGACGGCTGAAGAGCACCGCGCGGCGGCGGGACACCGTCGGCCGCTTGGGTGGCGACGAGTTCGCGCTGCTATGCCAGGACAAGCAAGCCAGGGTGATCGGCGAACAGCTGGCAGAAAGGCTCGCGGCTCGCCTCGCTGAGCCTTTCAACCTCGACGTCGGAACAGTGTGTCTGTCCGCGAGCGTGGGGTTGGCGGTGTCACGCCCCGGTGACCGCCCGCACCGGATGCTTGCCAGGGCCGATGCCGCGATGTACCTCGCCAAGGCCGCCGGGCCAGGGCGGTGGGCCGCGGATTCCGCGTACGACGAAACGATGGAGACGCCGTCGCCGCGAGCCGCCACCGGCTGATGAGTGTCGCCCACGCTCCAGCCTCATGCTCGATGCCGACAGTGGACTGCGCCGCGTCCTCAAGCTGTAGGCAGACAACAGCGGAACACCTGCTCCGCGCTGGGCTCACCTCCATGGCAGGCTGCCAGCGTGTCGGCGTTGTGGGAGCGTGCGGTCCGGCATCCGTTCCTCGCCGCCGTACGCGACGGCACGTTGCCTGCCGGTGCGTTCGACACCTGGTTGGCCCAGGATTACCTGTTCGTCGGCGACCTCCTGTGGTTCCAGGCGAGGTTGCTCGCGCGCTCGACGCGGGGAGCCCAGCATGCGCTTGCGGCGGGCGTCGTCGCGTTGGTCGACGAGCTGGACTGGTTCGAGCACCTCGCTGACGAGCGCGGGCTCGAGCTGGGTCAACCGGCGCTACCGGCGACACGTGCGTACCGACGGCTGCTCGAGCGGTTCGACAGCACCGGATTCCATGACGCGATGACCGCTCTGTGGACGATCGAGAAGGTCTACCTCGAGGCGTGGGTGTTCGCCGCACCAGGCGCGGAGCCGTACCGCGACGTCGTGGCGCACTGGACGACGCCGGCATTCGGTGACTACGTCGACCGGCTCGGATCGGCCTGCTCCTCGCCGGCCGATCCGGTCGTCGCAGAAGTGCTCGCGCACGAAGTCGAGTTCTGGGAGATGGCGTGGGTTCGCTGAGTGCCGCATTGTGGGCGGACAACGCCGACCTGGTGGACGCGGCACTGCAGCACCCGTTCATTCGAGGGGTGGCCGACGGCTCACTGCCGCGCCAGGCATTCGCCCACTACGTTGCCCAAGACGCCTTCTTCCTCGAGTGCTTCGCGCGCGGGTACGCGCTCGGCGTGGCCAGCAGCAGCGACCGGGCAACCCTCGACTCCTTCGCCGATCTACTCCAAGGCGTACGGGAGGAACTGCGCCTGCACGCGGACTACGCCGAACGGTGGGGCATTGATCTCACCTCCGTCGAGCCGGCTTCCGCGACGCTGGCGTACACCGACTTCCTGCTCAGCACCGCGTCGCTCGGAGATGTGGGGCTCATCAGCGCGGCGATGACGCCGTGTATGCGGCTCTACGCCCACCTCGGCCAACGGCTCGCGATGGAGGGAGCCACCGGTCCCTACGAGGAGTGGGTCGTGACATACGCCAGCCCGGAGTTCGAGGCGTTGGCCGCCCGGCTCGAGGCGCTGCTGGACCAGCACGCTACGGATACGGCCGACGTGCGTACGGCGTACCGTCGCGCGATGCGGCTCGAAGTCGATTTTTTCTCCGCCGCTGCGGGGGAATGAGTGAACCGATGGACGAGGGCGGAGTCGGCTGCGACGTGCTGGTGGTGGGGGCCGGCCCGACCGGATTGACGCTGGCGGCGCAGTTGCGCGCATTCGGTGCCACGGTCCGCATCGTCGACAAGTTGCTCGACCGGGCGCCGGAGTCGCGTGCCCTGGCGGTTCAGCCCCGCACCTTGGAGGTGCTGCGCGGCCTCGACGTGGCAACCGAGCTGGTCGCGCGCGGCAACCCCGCGGCCGAGTTGTGCATCCATGCGGGAGATCGAGTGATCCGTACCCAGCTGTTCGATATCGGGCTGGAGGACACCGCCTTCCCGTTCTTGCTCTTCATCTCCCAGGCGGAGACCGAGGTGGTACTCACCGAACATCTCGCGGGACGCGGTGTTCGGGTGGAGCGCAACGTCGAGTTCGTCGGCTATCGCAGCTCAGGTGATCGCCTCGCCTGCACTTTGAGACACCCCGATGGAACCAAGGAGGTGCTCAACGCCCGCTACCTGGCTGGCTGCGACGGGGCGCACAGCACCGTCCGGGAGCTGGCGGGGATTCCTTTCGTGGGCGCAAGCTATCCGCAGACCTTCCTGCTCGCCGACCTCGACGTCGCCGGCCTGCAGCCCGGCGCCATCAACACCTTCCTCACCGACCACGGACCACTGTTCTTCTTCCCGCTCGACCGGCCGGCGCCGTGGCGGCTGATCACCATGCGGCCCGAGGCGCACCGGCCTCCCAACGATGCGGAACCGGTCAGTACGAGTGCGCCACTCGAGTTCAGCGAACTGCAAAGGCTCTGTGACCGGGCGACCGAGGGCCGGCTGCGGTTGAGCAGACCCGTCTGGGCGACGGCCTTCCGGCTGCACCACCGACACGCCACC
>JBBSMJ010000189.1:0-3655 GCA_038233235.1 Actinomycetes bacterium
GACCGGCTCCTCCATGAGGTAGCGGCCGTCGAGGTGGGCGCCCCGAGTGATGTGGCTGAGCTGCACAGATCTCCCGCTGTCGGTCATGGCCATGCTAGGCGCGCGACCCGCTCACCACGCCGACTTTCGATGGGGCCGACTCTCGACGGGCTCGAGCGGCTTCGGCCCGGCGCTGCCGCGCGGCGGCTGCGGCGCGGGCCGCTGCCGCTTCCTGCCGCCGCCGCTGCGCTGCGGCGAGTCGGCGTACGTCGTCGTCCGCGGCGGCGAGCACGGCGCGCTGCCGGGCGAGCACCGCAGCTACCCGTTCGGAAGCGGCTGCTGCCTGCCGCTGGAAACGCGTACGCCGCCCAGCCAACCGTTCCAGCCGGTCGGCAATTGCAGCGCCGCTCGCCACCACCTGATGCTGTGCGCTCACCATCGACTGGTCGGCCTGGATCAGCCGCTGGACAGTCTGCGCTCGGTCCATGACCTCGCGCATGTCCGCTCCGGTGAGCACGGAGGCATACAGCGCGACCGGACCGCCGGCGATGTACAGGGCGCGGGCACGCCGCCCGGCGGCCAGCTCGGCCTCGTCACTGGCGGATCGTGCCGCTCCCAGGACGCGGCTCGCCGAGACGTACGCCGACGTGGCGCGATCAAGCTGGTCGGCGACGGTGAGGTAGTCCTCGGCGGCCACGTCGGCGGCCAGCTCCAGCCGGGTGATCTCCCGGCGCAGCTCGGCGGCGCGCTGCCGCGCCGCGGTGAGATCGGAGGCAGCCGCGGCGGTGGTGGCTGACCAGGGGGTGACGCCGGGTCCGTTACCGGTGGTGGTGGTGGTGGGCAGCAGGACAGCGACGATCGCACCTGCCAGTGCAGCCGCGCCGCGGGTGCGACGTCGGTGGGGGGCCGAAGTGCGCTCGTGCGGGCGCCCGATCACGGGCGTCCTGTCGGCGGCGGAGTCCCGGACCTGAAGGAAGTGCGCTCAGCGGGCGAACCGGCCGCGTACGGCGGCAAGCAGTCCGGTCAGCTCGGTGACGTGCAGTCGTGCTGCGGCGGCGAGGTAGGCCGCGGCGCCGGCAGCACCACCCCCGACCACTGCGATCGCCGAACCGGCCGTCCCGGAGTCCGCGCTGCGGTGCACGAGGGCGACGACAAGTAGCGCCGCCAGCGCCCCGGCGAGGCCGGCGACCAGCAGGCGTAGGTAGGTGCGCACCACCCGGGGGCCGTCGAGTCCACCGAGACGGCGCCCGAGCACCCGCCCGGAGAGCAGGAAGCCGACCCAGTAGGACAGCACGTAGCTGCCGGCCAGCCCGACGACGAGGACATCCGCCGCCAGCACGCGCGACAGCGCCAAGGCAATCACCACGTTGACGGAGACAAGGGCGACGTTGAGGAACACCGGCGTACGGGTGTCCTGCTGGGCGTAGAAGCCCCGCAGCACCAAGTGGTGGCCGGAGAACGGCACGAGCCCGAGCGCAAACACCGCAAGGACGATGCCGATGAACCGGGCGTCCGCTGGACTCGCCGCCCCGCCGAGGGAGAACGCGACCGTCGCCAGGTCCGGCCCGAGCACCGCGAACGCCAGCGCCCCCGGTATCAGCGCGACAGCGGTGAGCCGCAGCCCGGTGGACACGTCGTCGCGGACGAGGTCGAGACGCTGGTCCGCCGCGTGCTCGCTCATGCGCGGCAGGAGAGCGGTGACGACCGACACGGTGACCACCGCGTGCGGCAGCAGGAACAGCAGGTACGCCGCGTTGTACGGCGTGTAGCCGGCACCGTGGTCGGCTCCGGCCCGCGCGGCAGTGGCCCCGGCAGCGGTGGCCAGGTTGACGATCACCACGTAGCCGAGCTGGTTGACGAGGACGAAGAGCACCGTCCAGCGGGCCAGCCGACCGGCGGTGCCGAGGCCGGCCCCACGGAAACCGAAGCGGGGGCGTAGCCGGAAGCCGATGGCCCGCAGCGCCGGCAGCAGCGCTACGGTCTGCGCGACGACCCCCAGCGTCGTACCGAGGCCGAGCAGCGCCGCCTCGCCGGCGCTGACCCGGCCCACCTCGGGCGGCCCCGAGACGGCGGCGAGGAAGAGCACGCAGACCACGATGACGACGAGGTTGTTCAGGATCGGCGTCCACATCATCGGACCGAACCGTCCCCGGCTGTTGAGCACCTGACCGAAGATGGTGAAGAGGCCGTAGAAGAAGATCTGTGGCAGCACGTAGCGGGCGAAGACGGTCGCCTGCTCCAGCGCCGCCGGGTCGAAGTCGCTGATGTAGAGCCGGACGATCAGCGGAGCGGCTACCACCGCGGCGACGGTCAGACCCAGCAATAGCAGCGCGGTGAGGGTGAGCAGGCGCTGGGTGTAGGCCTCGCCGCCGTCGGCGTCCTCCTTGCGGGCCCGGACGAGGACGGGGACGAACACCGCGTTCAGGACGCCGCCGACGAGCAGGATGTACAGCACGTTCGGGGTGGTGTTGGCGACGTTGAAGGTGTCGGCGAAGACACCCGTGCCCACCGCGGCGACGAGCGCCACCGTCCGGCCGAAGCCGGTCAGCCTGGACAGCACCGTGCCCGCTGCCATCACCGAGCTCGAACGCATCAGTCCAGGCGAGCTCACCTCGCTGACCGCCGGCTGCGCGAGGCGGCCATCGCTCGCCGCGCCAGCCGCAACCCGACGGTGCCGAAAAGCACGACGAGCGCCCCACCGGTGAGCACGTTGGCGATCCGCCCGTAGTCAGTGGCCCGCACCTTGATGGACTGGACTTCGCCGTACGTCGCCCCGTCGGGGGTGAGCAGCTGCGCCCGGACGGGCACGATGCCGTTGACCAGGGCCTGCGCCGGCACCTCCACGGTGACCTTGCGGCGGGGTCCGATGGTGGGCAGGTCGACCTCGACCTGACGACGCACCCGCGACGCGTCGCCGTCGGGGTCGGCCAGCAGCATCCGCGGGGCGTTCTCCGACGTCAGCTGCAGGCCCACCTCCACGGGTACGTCGAGGTCGTTCACGACCGTGATGGGAAAGCGGCCACGGCGGCTCGTCAGGGTGACGAGGTTGCGCTCGGCGATGTAGACCTTGCTGATCCGCCGGCTCAGCTGGCGGGCGGTGGCCTCGCGCAGCGCCATCCCGTCGGCCAGCTGGCTGCGCCACGCCGAGGATTCCGTACGCAGGATCGCCTGGGAAAGCTCCGTCGTGCCGGCGTTGCTGCGTCCGGCAAGGACCCCGGAGAAGCCGGACAGTTGCTCCCGCAGGTCGGCTACCTCGGTGAGGTAGTCAACGTCCAGCTCGTGCCGTTGTTGCTCCGGCGGGTAGCTCAGCGGCGCGCGCGGGATTCCGCTGAGCGGGGCGGCGCGATCGACGGCGAGGGAAGTCAGCTCCACCCAGGGGGATGCGTCGGCGAAGGACAACAGGGCGTCTACGTAGCGGGCGTCGGGGCGATGGCGTCGGCCCGGTACGGCGAGCACCGTACGACTGAGGTCTGGTCGTTCCGCGGCGATCAAGGCGGTGAGGGCGGAGAAGCGTTGTACGGCGAGCCGTTTCGCCGCCCGCCCACGCGGTCGGGCGGCGAGCAACCGGGACAGCTCCGGATCGGTGACCAGGGCGGTGAGCGGTCCCTCCGCGGTGGCCAGCGTGGCCCGTCCGTCCGGGGTGTAGGGCAGAGCTACGGCGGGCGGGAGCGCGCGA
>JBBSMJ010000190.1:0-3647 GCA_038233235.1 Actinomycetes bacterium
CCTGGGCGATGCGTTGCATCCAGGTGCCGGTGAGGGAGATGATCTGGCCAGTGGCGAAGAGCCGGTAGTTGCGGACGTGCAGCGAGCGGAACGTCGGGCTCACGCCTGCGCCCACCGTTCGAGGATGGGGGCCGCGTCGCGCAGTACGTCGCGCTCGGCCGGGGACAGCTCGCGCAGCCGACAGGCCAGCCAGGCGTCACGGCGGCGGCGGTCCTCGGTGAGTAGGCCGATGCCGGTTTCGCTGATCGCGATGACGACCTGCCGCCGGTCGGTGGGATGCGGCGTACGGGTGATGAGGTCGAGCTCTTGCAGGCAGTCGACCGTGCGGGTCATCGAGGGCGGCTGCACCCGCTCGTGGGCGGCCAGCTCGCCGAGGCTGAGTGCGCCGTGTCGGTCGAGGGTGGCCAGCGCGGAGAGCTGGTTGAGGGTGAGTGGGGTATCGGAGCGCTCCGCGCGCAGCCGGCGGGACAACCGCATCACCGAGATGCGCAGGGCACTGGAGAGGGCTAGGTCGTTCTTGGCGGGCACTCCGTTAGTCTACCTCATGTTTAGCGTAGCTAACGACCTTGCAGGTAGCCTCTGCGCTGGTCGGGGCTGCAACGCGGCTACCGCACGCCGAGCAGCGACTGCACCGGCTCGAGGGCGAAGTAGACGACGAAGAGGGCCGCCACCACCCACAGCAGCGGGTGCACGTCGCGGGCCCGACCCTGGGTCAGCTTGATGACGACGTAGCTGACGAACCCGGCGCCGATTCCGTTGGTGATGGAGTAGGTGAACGGCATGATCACGATGGTGAGGAACGCCGGGATGGCGATGCCGTAGTCGGAGAAGTCGATGCCGCGCACCTGCGTCATCATCAGGAAGCCGACAACGACCAGCGCCGGCGTGGCGGCCTCGAACGGCACGACCTCGACCAGCGGGGTGAGGAACAGCGCCAGCAGGAAGAGGAAACCGGTGACGACGCTCGCGGCGCCAGTGCGGGCGCCCTCGCCGACGCCGGCGGCCGATTCGATGTACGTCGTGTTGGACGACGTCGACGCGGCCCCACCCGCAACGGCGGCGAGGGAGTCGACGAGCAGCACTCGCTGCACGCCCGGCAGCTGGCCCTCGCGGTCGAGCAGCCCGGCCTCCGCGCCGACGCCGACGACGGTGCCCATGGTGTCGAAGAAGTCCGCGAGCATGAGGGTGAACACCAGCAGGACGGCGGCGACCAGACCGACCTCGGCGAAACCACCGAAGAGGCTGAACTGGCCGAGCAGCGACAGGTCAGGCGCCCGGACGACGTCCTCCGGAAGGCCAGGGACCACCAGCTGCCACCCATCCGGGTTGACCGTGTCGGGCGGGGTGAACGACGGGCCGATGGAAAAGGCGGCCTCCACGATCACGGCAAGCACCGTCGTACCGAGGATGCCGATGAGGATCGCGCCGGTGACCCGGCGGGCCACCAAGACCGTGGTGAGCAGCAGACCGACGACGAACACCAGCGTGGGCCAGCCCTGCAGGCTGCCACCCACGCCCAGCTCGACCGGGACCGGTCCAGCCGCGGTACGGCGGACGAAGCCCGCGTCGACGAACCCGATGAGCGCGATGAACAAGCCGATGCCGACGCTGATGGCCGTCTTCAGTTGCGCCGGGATGGCGCGGAAGACCGCGGTACGGAAGCCGGTCAGCACGAGCACGGTGATGACCACGCCCTCGAGCACCACCAGCCCCATCGCGTCCTGCCAACTCATCTGCGACGCGATGGCAAAGGCGACGAAGGCGTTGAGGCCGAGGCCGGTCGCGATCGCGAAGGGGTAGCGCCCGACGATCCCCATCAGCAGGGTCAGCACTCCGGCCACCAGCGCGGTAGCCGCTGCCACGGCAGGGATACCGAGGACGCGACCGTCGGCGTCTGCCGCCGTACCGACGATGAGCGGGTTGAGTACGACGATGTAGGCCATCGTGAAGAACGTCGCGACACCGCCGCGCACCTCGCGCTGCCAGGTCGAGCCGCGCTCCGACACGGAGAAGAACCGGTCGAGGCCGCCCTGCGGCGGGCGCGGTACGTCGGGTTCGCGGGAGATGCTCGTCGCTGCTGTCTCGTGGGACATGGCGGTCCTTTTCAGGCGCGGGGCTGCAGGCTTCCGAACGGCGGCGGCCGTCACCCTAGCGCCGCCAGTGGCCGCCCCGGAGCTAATCTGCGCCGGTGGCCACTACTCGCCGTCCACCGCCGAAGCCGGTCGACAACGACGGGATCACCACCGTCGTCGTCGGCACCGTCTTCTGGGTGCTGGCGTTCCTGGCGCTGCTGCCCTTCCGCGACCGGCTCGCAGCCGACGGGCGCGACTGGTGGCTGTGGACGTGTGCCGTCGGGGTAGGGCTCGGGGTCATCGGCCTGGTCTACTGCCGGCGGCGGCGTACGGCGATTCGGCGGGACCGCAAGCGCGCCGCGGAAGAGCGCGCGGCTACCCTGCGCGAACCGCTGAGCTGATCAGCCGTCGAACCACGCCTCGTCGTCCAGCGCGGCCAGCCGGTCCGGTTCGCGCAGCGCGGTCTCCACGACGTGTCGCCGCCCCCAGGCTCCGGCCGCCCAGGCCAGCCCGCGAGCGAGACCAGCCACGCCGGCGGCGTGCACCACACCGTCGACGTAGCGCCATGCCACTGCCACCCCGTCGACGCGCAGCCGCTCGTGGTGGCGGTAGGTGCCAGGACTTCCGGGCAGCACCTGGGCGACCGCTGGGGGAACCGCCCGCTCCTCCCCGCTCCCCGAGACTGCACCGGCCACCACCTCACTGGCCAGCGGCAGCGCGAACAGGTCGGCCAGCGCCACCGCATCGTCGGGCGGCGTAGGCAGCACCGGGCGATCGGCACGCACCGGGACCAGGTCGGGCGCGTCCACCACGACGACGTCTCCCGCGTCGACGACCACGATGTCGCGGCCGCGTACGGCGCGCACCCGGTCCGGAGGGTCGACCCGCTCGGGATCGACCCCGGCGAGCGCGCGCAGCAGCCCACGCAGCTTGACCCGGCCGACCACCCGCGCGGGGTCGGCGAGCCGGGCCACCAGATCGCGCGGCCCGCCGGGTTCGGCGAGCAGGCCGACCAGCGTCTCGCGGCAGCCCAACGCCGCCAGCCATCCGGGGTCTCCGTCGGGCGGAGCGTCGTCGTACAGCCCGGCCAGCAGCGGGTCACTGCCGGGCAGCCGGAGCTCACCGGGACGTCGACCGGCGAGCACCGGGTGATGGCGGAGCCACCAGGCGGCGTACGACGTCACCTGGGCCCGGGCACCGGAGGGCAGCAGCACCAGCGCCGGCTCGGTCACCGCTGCGCGCAGCTCCGGGCGGGCGAGCTCGGCGAGTGCCTGCGGCCACCGGTGGGCGTCGACGAGCTCGAGGTCGCGTACGGCGACCAGCTCGGTGAGCACCGGAGGGACCTCCGCCTCCGGCAGCCCGGCGAGCGCATCGGCCATCCATTCCGCTTCGCCGTCGAGGTCGTGGTCAGCCTCGTCCGGGTCCAGCGGGACGTCCTCCTCGCGCAGCAGCGCGAAGCTGGCCAGCACCCCGACGGCCTCCAGCACTGCACCGCCCCACCGGCGCACCAGCTCCCTGTCCACGACACCGAACGGTGCGTCCGCGCTCACCACCGCGGCCAGCGGCCCGTCCGGC
>JBBSMJ010000191.1:0-3619 GCA_038233235.1 Actinomycetes bacterium
AGCGACGGCATGATCTGCTCGGCCCACGAGCTCGGACTCGGCACGGACCACGCGGGCATCCTGGTGCTGGGGTCGGACGAGCACCTCGGCGTCCTGCCGGGGGCCGACCTGGTGGACGTGCTCGGGCTAGTCGATGACGTCCTGGATATCGAGGTCACCCCGGACCGCGGCTACTGCCTGTCCGTACGCGGCGTCGCCCGCGAGGCCGCCACCGCCTTCGCTGTCGCGTTCCGCGATCCGGCGGAGCAGGACTCGACAGCAGGGGACATGCCGCTCCCCGACGGCGTCGGCGAGGGCCATCCGGTCGGCATCGACGACCCCACCGCGGGTGACCGCATCGTGCTGCGCACGGTCACTGGCGTGGATCCCGGGCGGGGGACACCGCTATGGATGCAGCGGCGGCTGCTGCTGGCCGGCATGCGTCCCATCTCCCTCGCCGTCGACGTGACCAACTACGTCATGGTCGAGCTGGGGCAGCCGCTGCACGCCTTCGACCGGGGCAAACTGCGCGGCGCCATCGGCGTACGCCGGGCCCGCGCGGGAGAGCGGCTGGAGACCCTCGACCACGTCGTCCGCGACCTGCACCCGGAGGACATCCTCATCACCGACGAGACCGGACCGCTGTCCCTCGCCGGCACGATGGGCGGGCTGGACAGCGAGATCGACGAGTCCTCCACCGACCTGGTCATCGAGGCGGCGCACTTCTCCGCAACGGGAACCGCCCGCATGTCGCGGCGGCACAACCTGTCCAGCGAGGCATCGCGGCGCTTCGAGCGGGGGGTCGACTCGCAGCTGCCCCCGCTGGCCGCGGCCCGCGCCGTCGCGCTGCTCACCCGCCTCGCCGGAGCGCGATACGTCGGGAGCAGCGAGGTCGACCTGACCAGCCCACCCGCTGCGGTGGTGATGTCCAGCGACCTGCCCAGTCGGGTGGCCGGCCGGACCTACGACCGCGACACCGTCGCCCGTCGGCTCACCGACATCGGGGCCACCGTGGCTGGCGACGGCCAGTTGCTGGTCACCCCGCCGTCGTGGCGACCCGACCTCACCGACCCGGCTGACCTCGTCGAGGAGGTGCTGCGGCTGGAGGGCTATGCGACGCTGCCCTCGGCCCTCCCGCTCGCGCCGGCCGGCCGCGGTCTCACCCGCGAGCAGCTGTTGCGCCGGCGGGTCAGCCGCGCGCTGGGGGCGGCGGGCTACGTCGAGGTGCTGAACCAACCCTTCGTCGGCACCCCCGCGCTCGACGCGCTCGGGATCGCCGAGGACGACGTACGTCGGACCGGCGTCGCGCTGGTCAACCCCCTCTCGGAGGAGGAGCCGCAGCTGCGTACGACGCTGCTGCCAGGCCTGCTGCGCACGCTCGCCCGCAACATCGGCAAGGGTTTCCCCGACGTGGCGCTGGCGGAGACCGGGCTCGTCTTCCGACCGCGGCAGGGCGCGCCGGAACGTGCGGCCGTACCCGCGGTCGACCGCCGGCCGACCGACGAGCAGCTGGTCGCCGTCGAGGCGGCGCTGCCGAACCAGCCGGCGTACCTCGCCGTCGCGCTCGCCGGCCAGCGCGAGCCGGCCGGGTGGTGGGGCGAGGCGCGTCCGGCGACATGGGCCGACGCCGTCCAGGCCGCCCGTGAGGTGGCCGCCGCGGTGCGGGTTCCGCTGCGGGTGCGGGCGGGGCAGCTCGCCCCGTGGCATCCAGGGCGCTGCGCCGAGCTGATGCTGGCCTCCGGCGCAGTTGTCGGGTACGCCGGCGAGCTGCATCCCAGGGTCACTGCGGCGCTCGGACTGCCAGCCCGCAGCTGCGCGATGGAGCTCGACCTGTCCCCGCTGCTCGCGGCGGCACCGGATGTCGTCGGGGCGCCGGAGGTCTCGCCGTACCCAGTGGCGACAGCCGACGTGTCGCTCTCCGTCGACGCGGGAACCCCTGCTGCGGACGTCGAGCAGGCGCTGCGCGACGGCGCCGGGGCGCTGCTCGAGTCGGTGCGGCTCTTCGACGTCTACGCCGGAGCGCAGGCAGGGGAGGGGCGCACCTCCTTGGCGTACGCGCTGCGCTTCCGCGCCCCCGACCGCACGCTGACGACCGCGGAAGTCGCCGCGGCGCGCGACGATGCCGTCGCAGCGGCCGCTCGGCGTACCGGGGCGGTGCCGCGGGGTGGCTGAGCAGGACGCGGCGGTGCTGCCTGGCCAGGTGGCGCTGGTCACCGGCGCCAGCCGGGGTATCGGCCGGGCCGTTGCAGTGGGACTCGCCGCGGCCGGCATGCGGGTGGGGCTGCTCGCCCGCGACCGCGACCAGCTGGCGACCGTGGCCGCGGAGTGCGCCGCAGCGGGGGGACAGGGCGTGGCCCTGCCTGCGGACGTCACCGATCCGGTCCAGGTGGCCGCCGCCGTCTCCGCGGCCGAGTCCCGGCTCGGTCCGGTGGCGCTGCTCGTCAACAACGCCGGGCGGATCGAGCCCACCGAGGTGCCCTTCGCGGAGGCCGACCTCGAAGCCTGGTGGAAGGTGATCGAGACCAACCTGTACGGCCCGGCCGCCGTGACCCGAGCCGTGCTGCCCGGCATGCTGACCCGTGGTGCCGGGCGGGTGGTCAACGTCAACAGCGGATTCGCTTATCGGCCGGGTGAGGCGTACACGGCGTACGCCGTCTCGAAGGGCGCGCTCGCCCGGTTCACGGCTTCGCTCGCCTATCAATGCCGCGATAGCGGGGTGTCGGTGTTCGACGTGAGCCCGGGGCTGGTGCGTACCGAGATGACGACTGCCATGCCGATGTGGGCGGACAAGACGGACGCCGACTGGACGCCGCCGCAGCGCATGATCGATCTCGTGCTCGCGGTCGCGGCCGGGCGGCTCGACGCGCTGAGCGGTCGTTTCCTGCATGCGGGAAAGGACGACGTGTCGACGCTGGTGGCCGCGGCCGAGCGCATCCGGGAGCAGGACGCCCGCGTGCTGCGCCTTGTGCCCTATGGCGACGACGACACGCTGACCTGAGCGCCCCACCAACCAGGGTGGACCGACAAGGTGGAAACAAGTCCGTCGCAGGGACCGAAACGTTTCCAGGTTCCGCGACGCCCGGCCCTCGGGTTACCGAGGCAAGCCGAGCCAGCGGGGTCGCTGCCGCGACCAGCGCACGTACTCGCTGCCGAACTGACGGGTGAGCTGCCGCTCCTCGACGCGGACCCAGGTCCGCACGGCGAGCGCGTACTCCGCTGCGGCGAGGAGTCCCGGCCACGACCGACGGGAGAGTCCCGCGCCCGCCCACATCAGGACGTATCCGGTGTACTGCGGGTTACGGCTCGCCCGGTACGGGCCACCGGTGACCAGGCCGTCCGACTCCAGGCCCCACAGCTGCCGCATCGACTGAAAACGCGAGGAGGCGGCGAGCAGGAGAACCGTTCCCGCCCCGGCTACCGGGATGCCGAGCGCCACCGCGGTTCGACCAGGGACGGGAACCCGTCCGGAACGTCGCAGCAGCCCGTGCATGCCCCAGGAGGCGTGGCCGACGTACGCGACCCCGAGCAGGGCCGCCGTACGGGCGGACAGAAACCCCGTCGCCTCGAACTCGTGCACCATCCGGCGGGCGAGAACGCCGCCGGCCGCTGCCCCGAGCAACGCACCAGCACCCCTCACGAT
>JBBSMJ010000192.1:0-3613 GCA_038233235.1 Actinomycetes bacterium
AGCGGTTCCTGGCGATGCTCGGCCCGGATGCGCAGGTGCATACGCCGTACGGCGCCACCGAGGCGCTGCCGGTGACCTCGATCGGCAGTCGGGAGGTACTCGCGCTCGACCAGCCGGGGATCTGCGTCGGCCGGCCGGCCCAGGGAGTCGACCTGGCGATCATTGACATGATCGACGAACCGGTCGAGCGAGTGACCGACGCGATGCTGCTGCCGGACGGGATGGTGGGGGAGATCGTCGTACGCGGCCCGAACGTCACCGACGCCTACGCCGAACGCCCCGCCGCCACCGCGCTGGCGAAGACCGACTGGGATGGCCGGGTGGCGCACCGGATGGGTGATCTCGGCTACCTCGACGGGGCCGGGCGGGTGTGGTTCTGCGGGCGGAAGGCGCACCGGGTGACGACGGTGACGGGGACGATGTTCAGCGTGCCCTGCGAGGAGGTGTTCAACGCCCACCCGGCGGTGCGCCGCTCCGCGCTGGTGGGGGTGGGCGTGCCGGGCCGGCAGCGGCCGGTCATCTGCGTCGAGCTGGAGCGCGGCGTCTCCGCCAGCCCGGCGCTGTCCGCGGAGCTGTTCGCGCTCGCCACGAGAGACCCGCTCACGGAGGCGATCGGCACGGTGCTCTACCACCGCGGCTTCCCGGTCGACATCCGGCACAACGCCAAGATCGACCGCGGGGCGCTCGCGGTGTGGGCGGCGCGGCGGCTGCGGTGAGGGCGCTCGTCACCGGAGGGGGCGGCTTCCTCGGTTCGGCCGTCGTACGTCGGCTGGTCGCCCGCGGCGACTCCGTACGCAGCCTGACCCGTGGTGCCTACCCGGAGTTGGACGCGCTGGGTGTGGAGACGGTGCGCGGGGACGTGGCGGACCCCGCTGTCGTGGGCCGGGCGGTCGTCGGATGCGACGTCGTCTTCCAGGTCGCCGCCAAGGCGGGCATCTGGGGCTCGTACGCCGACTACCGGCGTACCAACGTGGACAGCACCCGTGCCGTCGTCGTGGCGTGCCGGGACCACGGCGTACGCCGGTTGGTCTTCACGTCGACTCCGAGTGTCGTGCACGCCGGGCGGGACATCGCGGGCGGCGACGAGTCGCTGCCGTACGCCATCCGGTTCTCCGCGCCCTATCCGGCGACCAAGGCGGTTGCCGAGCGGCTGGTGCTCGCCGCGAACTCGCCCGAGCTGGCCACGGTCGCGCTGCGCCCGCACCTGATCTGGGGGCCGCGTGACACGCAGCTGGTGCCGCGCATCCTCGACCTGGCGCGCCGAGGACGGCTGCGCCTCGTCGACGGTGGGCGGGCGCTGGTCGATTCGACGTACATCGATGACGCTGCCGACGCACACCTGCTGGCTGCGGACCGACTGGCTGCGGGCTTCGCCGTCGCCGGTCGGGCGTTCTTCATCTCGGCGGGGGAGCCGTGGCCGGTGCGCGAGCTGGTCAACGGCTTCCTCGCGGCGGGCGGCCTGGCGCCGACGTCGAGGTCGCTGCCGTTCCCGGTCGCGTACGGGCTGGGCGCCGGGCTGGAGGCGGCGTACCGACTGCTGGGCCGCGCCGACGAGCCGCCGCTGACCCGCTTCCTCGCCCGGCAGTTGGCGACGGCGCACTGGTTCGACATCGGCGCGGCGCGGCGCGACCTGGGCTACGAGCCGCGGGTGAGCATCGACGAGGGCCTGCGGCGACTGCGCGACCACCTGGCCGCGCCCCGGCCCCCGACGCCCAGTGCGCGTGAGAGGAGGAGTCGCCGGTGGACATGCTGTATCTGACCTACGCGGCTTTCGGTGTCATGGCGGTGCTGCTTGCGCTGGTCAGCCGGAACCTGCGTGAGCTGCCGCTCAGCGAGCCGCTGGTCGCCCTGCTGCTGGGTGTCGCGCTGGGTCCCCAGGCGCTCGGCCTGCTGGAGATCAGCGAGCCGGTCCGCGACCCGCTGCTGCTCGAGGGCAGCCGGCTGTTGCTGGCCGGCTCGGTGATGGCCGCGGCCCTCCGCTTCCCCGCCACCGCGCTGCGCCCCCTGGTGCGGCCCCTGGTGCTGCTGCTCGTGGTCGTCATGCCACTGGCGGCGGCGCTGAGTGGAGCCGCCGCCCTGTTGCTCGGGCTGCCGCTCGGACTGGCGGTCCTGGTCGGGACCTGTCTCGCGCCCACCGACCCGGTTCTCGCGGCCTCCGTGATCTCCGGCGGGCCGGCCGAGCGGGACCTGCCGGCGCGGCTGCGCCAGCTGCTGACCGAGGAGAGCGGCGCCAACGACGGGCTGGCGCTGCCGCTGGTCGGGCTCGCGCTGGTCGCCGTACTGCCGGCCACTAGCCTCGGCGACGCGGTCGGTCGACTGCTCTGGGAAGTCGTCGGTGGCACGCTCGTCGGCGTGGTCGCCGGGGCGCTGGCCGGTGTCGCGGTGCAGCGGGCCACCCGGCGGCACAGCCTCGGTCACGGTCCCGAGCTGGTCTTCACCCTGCTCCTCGCCGTCGCCGTACTCGGCATCGCCCGGCTCGCCGCCACCGATGGTGTGCTCGCGGTGTTCGTCGCCGGGTTGGCCTACAACCGGGCGGTGGGGAAGGGTGAGCGCGGCCCGCAGGAGAGCATCGACGAGGCGGTCAACCGCTACGCCGTGCTGCCGCTGTTCCTGCTGCTCGGTGTTGTCCTGCCCTGGGGGGAGTGGGCGGCTTTCGGCCCGGTGGCTGTCGTCTTCGTCGTCGCCGTGCTGGCGCTGCGCCGCCTCCCGCTCGTGCTCGCGCTGGCGCGCCTACTCGGTCTGCGGGGGCGCGACGCGGTCTTCGCCGGGTGGTTCGGGCCCATGGGCGTGAGTGCGGTGTTCTACCTGGCCCACAGCCTGGAGAAGGGTGCTGCCGACCCACGGCTGTTCGCAGCCGGCACACTGGCGGTGGCGGCCAGCGTCGTCGCCTTCGGACTCAGCGCCTCGCCGGGACGCAAGGCGTACGCCCGGGTGGCGGGCACCGGCGACGAGGACTGACGCGAGCGACTGCTTCAGACGGCGTCGAGGAACGTGAGCATGGCGTCGATGAACCCGAAGTCTTTCGGGGTGCCGAAGTGGTCCACGTTGCGGAGGACCTTGAGTCGGGCCTCGGGGAGGGCGGCCACGAGCTCGTCGGCGGGCCACACGAAGTCCTGGTCGCCGATCACCACCAGCACCGGGCAGCTGATCCGGCCCAGCTCCTCGGTGGTCATGGGCTGATCGGGACGACGGAGGCAGGCGGCGAGCGCCTTGGGATCGTTGCCCGAACCCTTGGCGAACTGCACGAACAGGTTGCCGAGGCCGCCGTCGCCGCCTTCGCCCGACTCGACGGCCCTGGCCACCGGCTCGGGGTCGTGGTCCCGGAACAGGTTGGCTCCCACCCCTGCCACTACGATGCGGGCGAAGCGCTCCGGTGCGTCGGCAGCGATGCCGAGCAGGATGCGGGCGCCCATGGAGAACCCGACGGCGTCGACCGTCCCCGTGGGGGGCAGCACGTCGCGGACCCGCGATTCCATGTCGGCATAGTCGGCTGGATCGTGGGGTGTGGGAGCGCTGCCGTGGCCGAGCAGGTCGACGGGCACCACCTCGCGACCGGCGTCGCCGAGCAGGTCGACGATCCCCGGCGCACGCCAGTTGTGTTCGAAGGACGAGG
>JBBSMJ010000193.1:0-3610 GCA_038233235.1 Actinomycetes bacterium
CCAGGCCGTCCGCGACGGTTACGTCAGCGGTGGTACCCACCGCAACCTGGACTGGGTGAGGCCGCACACCGACACCGGGCGCGTCGCGACCGAGGACCTGCTGCTGCTTGCCGACGCGCAGACGTCCGGCGGCCTGTTGGTGGCCGGTGAGGTGCCCGGCGCGCCCGTCATCGGAGAACTCGTCCCACCGGCCGGCCCGGTCCTTCTCCTCCGCTAACGGCGGCCCCACCTCCCCGCTCCGGTCCCGCCGCCCAGCCCCCGCTCCGGTCCCGCCGCCCCAGCCCCCGCTTCGAGTGAAGGGACCCTTCATACGAACCTATTGGATGAAGGGACCCTTCACTCAGTGGGGGGTGAGGCGGGCGCGCTGCGGCACGACGGTGTACTTCGGGTCGCGCGCAGAGGCCCGGCCGGCCTCGAAGACCCCGAACCGGGTGAGCAGTGACCCGGCCAGCAGGGCGGCGCCGGTCGCAGCGGAACCGGCTCGGCTGCGACCGGTGACCAGTCCGCCGAAGACCCCCGCGGCGGTCAACAACCGCGCTGCCCCGAGCAGCCGCCCGCCCCGCCCCTCGCGGTACGGCTCGCCGACGAAGCCGAGCCGCCGCTCCATCACCCGCTCCATCACCAGTTCCGCTGCGCCGCCGCCCACCGCGAGCCGTCGCACCGGGCCGGACTCCCTCAGCGGTACGGCAATCAGACCGACGGCACCGCCCGCCGCGGCCGCGCTCGCGGCGAAGACGTACGGCAACTCCGGGTAGGCCTCGTGCCACGCCGGGACGGCAGTGTCCGCGAACAGCACCGCGGTGTACGTCGCCATCGCCGGACCGAGAGCGGCCGCACCGACGCCGGCCGCGCGACCCAGCCGCGGCAGCGTGCCGGTCAGCGCGGACAGTGCGGCGGCGACGGCCAACCCGCTGAACGGCGCGAGGATCCAGGAGCCGACCGACAGCGGGGAGGTCAGCTTGAACACCCGCAGCATGTTGAGGAAGCGCTCCGGGCGGCCCAGGTCGTGTACCAGCGCGGTGACCCCGACGAGCGCACCGCCGGCGGCGGCGACGCGTGACGCCCGCTCCAACGCCGGCCGCCGGGTCCAGGCCGCCAGCTCGGCGACGACCGCGGAGCTGCCCGCGAGCCCGCCGACGAAGAGGTACACCGGTACGTCGGGCGTCTTCCACACCGGACCCTTGAGCACCGGACGCCCGTAGTAGCTACGAAACTCGGCCTCCGGCACCATGAGCCGCTCCCCGCGGCCCCCGCCGCGCCGCCCGGTCACCTGCGTCCCCGGTTCACGGCCGCCGGCCGAGGAAGCTCACCGTCGCCCCGAGAGCCAGCGCCAGCGCCGCACCTGCTGCCCGTCGCCACATGTCCGGGAGGTCGCGCGTGGTGACGACGGGATCGGGGGGCAACCCGTACACCTCCGGCTCGTCGAGCAGGAGGAAGAACGCGCCGTCACCGCCGACCCCGTCGTCCGGGTCGTGCCCGTACAGCCGGGCCTGCTCCACCCCACCCTCGTGCAGCACCTGTACCCGCTCCGCCGCCCGCTCCCGCAGCTCCTCCAGCGGGCCGAACTGGATGGACTCGGTGGGACACGCCTTGGCGCAGGCCGGCTCCATGCCGGCGCCGAGTCGGTCGTAGCACAGCGTGCACTTGAAGACCCGGCCGTCTCCCGGGCGCTGGTCGATGACGCCGTACGGGCACGCGGGCACGCAGTAGCCGCACCCGTTGCAGATGTCCTCCTGTACGACGACTGTCCCGAACTCGGTACGGATCAGCGAACCGGTGGGGCACACGTCGAGGCAGGCGGCGTGCGTGCAGTGCTTGCACACGTCGGAGGACATGAGCCAGCGCAGGTCGCCGTCCACCGGGCTGCTCTGCTCGATGAACGCGACGTGCCGCCAGGTGTCCGCGCCGAGCGCCACGCTGTTGTCGTACGACATTCCGGTGAGCTGCAGACCGTCCTCGGGAACCAGGTTCCACTCCTTGCAGGCGACCTCGCATGCCTTGCACCCGATGCACACGCTGGTGTCGGTGAAGAAACCCACCCGCTCGGGTGGCGCGGCGTAGCCAGCATCCGCGGCGACGTCGGGCAGCGGCCCGGACAGCGCGTTACGACTGGGGCTCATCAGGTGCTCACTCCCTCGGTGCCGGTCCGCTCGGTGACTCCGGCGCGACGTCGATACTCCTCGACGAGTTCGAGCAGTGCAGGCCCGCGCGGCCGTCGTCCGGGGCGGATGTCGCAGGTGGCCGCCTTGGTCTCCATGATGTGCACGTTGGGGTCGAGCGCCGCCGACACGAGTTCGTTGGCCGCGTCACCGGTCGACAAACCGTTGGGCCCCCAGTGCCACGGGATGCCGATCTGGTGCACCACCCGGCCGTCCAGCCGCAGCGGCCGCATTCGTGCGGTGACGAGCACCCGCGCCTCGATCGCGCTGCGTGCCGTCACCAGCGTCGCCCAACCGAGGTGCTCCAGCTCGCGTTCGACGGCGAGCTGCGGAGAGACCTCGACGAAGAACTCCGGCTGCAACTCGGCGAGGTACGGCAGCCCGCGGCTCATGCCGCCCGCGGTGTGATGCTCGGTCAGCCGGTAGGTGGTGAACACGTACGGGTAGACCTGCGACCCCTGCTCCGCGGCGCTGGGGTTGTAGCGGTTGAGCGGGTGTACGTACGTCTCCCGGGCCGGGTTCTGCTGCTGCGAATACAGCGGGTTGGCGACCGGGGACTCCTGCGGCTCATAGTGCACGGGCAGCGGCCCGTCGCGCAGGCCGGTCGGTACGTAGAGCCACGCGCGCCCGTCGCTCTGCATGATGAACGGCTCCGCCCCGCCGATGGCGTGCTCCGCCCGCGCGCCGTCCGGAGGGGTGTAATCGGGCCGCTTGTCCGCCTCGAAGTCCGGCACGTCCGGGCCGGTCCACCTGCCGCTGTCGTCGTCCCAGGACACGTAGGCCTTGCGTTCGCTCCACGGCCGTCCCGCGGGGTCGGCGGATGCGCGGTTGTAGAGGATGCGACGGTTTGCTGGCCACGCCCACCCCCACTCCGGCGCGACCCAACTCTGCTCGCTGCCGGGCTTGCGCCGCGCCGGCTGGTTGACCTCGTCGGCGTAGCAGCCGCAGTAAATCCAGCAGCCGCATCGCGTCGACCCGTCCGCCGCGAGTTCGGTGAACGACGACAGCGCCCGCCCGTCCGGCCCCCATCCGTTGATCTCGCGCAATACCGCTTCGGCGCTCGGCTCGTCGTACGCACCCTCGGTCGGGTAGTCCCAGGTGAGGTCGAGCAGCGGACGGTCCCGGTCGTCGGTGGAGTCGGCCAGCTTCGTACGGATGATGCGGCCGAGGTGGAAGTAGAACCACAGGTCGCTGCGACAGTCACCCCGTGGCTCCACCGCCTGGTGATGCCACTGCAGCAGCCGCTGCGTGTTGGTGAACGTGCCGTCCTTCTCGGTGTGCGCCGCCGCGGGAAGGAAGAACACCTCGGTGCCGATGTCCGCGGGCTCCATTTCGCCGGTCTCGACCTCCGGACCGTCCTTCCAGAACGTCGCCGACTCGATGAGCGCCAGGTCGCGTACGACGAGCCACTCGAGGTTCGCCAGCCCAGCGCGCTGCAGCCGCGCGTTCGC
>JBBSMJ010000194.1:0-3599 GCA_038233235.1 Actinomycetes bacterium
CATGCCGGCGAGGAGGAACGCCTCATGTTTCCGCAGTCGCATGCGCTCGGCGAGGAGGCGCTGGAGGCGCTGGGGAAGCAGATGGAGCAGCGCAAGAGACAGTTGGAGAACTCAACGGTCACGCAGACCCTCCGAAAGGCAAAGCGAGAAGTGTTGCGACGCGTGTGAGCCAAAGGGCCGCACGTGCCGTGCGGCTAGTGCGCTAGGTGGCTGTCGCTGCGACGGCCGAGGAAGAATCCGAACACGATGCCGAGCACGCCCAGGGTCAGATGTATGAGGTTGTCCAGCACGGTCTTGTACTCACTTGGCAGTAGCCCGAACATGTCCGGCACGAAAATGCCGAGCACGCCCACGAGCAGGTAGACGATGCCCAGCCCGCCCACTACCGAGCGGACGGCGCGGTCCGAACCGCGGAAGCCCACCGCGGCCATCAGGCCGCCCGTTACCAGGTGCACGATGTCTTCGGCGATGTCGATATTGAGGACCCCCAACAGCGACTGTTCACCCAGTATCAGACCGGCCGACGCCGATGAGCACGATGACGACGCCGACGACCTTGGCGTACGTGCGCGCATCCATGCCGACCCTCCCGCTCTCTGGTTGCAGTGCGGTCGACGCGGCCGGTTCGGGTCAATCGCTGAGCGTCGCAGGGTGGCTGGGCGTGGTGGACCGCACCCGCAACCGTGCGCGTAGTTGACGACACGGGCAGCTGGACGCTGGCCTGCTGGACGCTTGCCTAGTTCCGCGTCCATCGGCACTGGAGCAGCTGCGACCCCGGCGGCGTGCCTCTGACCCGGTATGGACTGCGCGGGGTCAATGCCGCCGCGGCGACGAATGTCCACTGTGGATTGTCCGCAGCTAGTACTACAGCCGTAGATCGTGATCATTGGTGCTCCCGTCGTCGGTAGTGGCTGTCTCGGGCTCTGGCTTGATGTTTTCGGCGCCATGTTGACCAGCGCAGCAGCGTGGTGTGGGTCCAGGTCGGTGTCAACGGCCAAGTCGTGGTCCTCGCTGGTGGCCAAGTAGAAGTCCCCACCCCTCGGGTTGATAACGCCGCGGTCTTCAGCCGGGTGCGGGCGTTGGACGGCCGGAGCAAGGGGCCCTTTGCCGGCTCTTCACGATCCATGGTGTAGTCGGGGTCTGAACCCACCGGTCTCCAGCAGGCATCTGGCGATGTAGTTGGTGAGGTTGCGGAACCCGAGTGCCGATCCGCGGAGGTGTTCGAGGCGTCCGTTGATGGCCTCGGTCGGTCCTTTGCTGGTGCCGGGGCGGTTGAAGTAGGCCAGGACGTCGGTGGCGCGCTGCTTGAGGGTCCGCCCGAGGGTCACGAGCTCGGTCAGCGCAGGAGGGACGCCGTGGCTGAGCGACTCGATCAGGCGCTGCATCAGGTCGCGTCCTAGGGTGCGGTCGCGTTCGCGGTAGGCGGTGATCATGCGCTGGTAGATGCCCCAGGTCGCCTCGACCTGCACGTGTGCGTCGGCCGCGAACAGGGCTGTCAACCGGCCCTTCTGCTTGTTGGTGAGTAGGTCGGCGCCGGTGTGCAGGGTCCGCCGCGCACGGTAGAGCGGGTCGTCCTTGCGTCCACGGTGACCATGCAGATCCTGCTGGACCCGTCGGCGGCAGCGGTCAAGTGCGTCGCCGGCCAGGCGGACCACGTGGAAGGGGTCCATCACCGTCACGGCGTCGGGAAGCTCTTCAGCGGCCGCGGTCTTGAACCCGGTGAAGCCGTCCATCGCGACGACCTCCACGCCCGTGCGCCAGGCCTCGGGTCGTCCAGCGAGCCACTGCTTGAAAGCCCGTTTCGAGCGGCCCTCGACCATGTCCAGCAGCCTGGCTGGCCCGGTGCCGGAGCGGATCGGGGTGAGGTCGATGAGGACGGTGACGTACTTGTCGCCGCGACGGGTGTGCCTCCAGACGTGCTCATCGACCCCGATCACGATGACGTCGTCGAACCGGCCCGGGTCGTCGATGAGCACACGGCGCCCTTCGGCCAGGACCGCGTCGTTGGCGGTGTTCCACGAGACCGCGAGTCCCTCGGCGACGCGGGCGACGGTCAGGTGCTGGCACACGATGCCTTCCAGCGCACACCGCAGACCACGACGCGACAGCTTCGCCCGCGGGTCGGCGGCCTTGGTGGTGTCCTGGCGCCACACGTGTCCGCACCCGGTGCACCGGTAGCGGCGGACCGTCACTTCCAGCGTCGTGGGACGCCAGCCCAGCGGCTCGTGCGCCAGCCGGCGCACCACGGTGTCACGCGGCGCGCCCTGGCACCCGCAGCGGCGGCACCACTGATCGGGCTCGATGACACGGCACGCCAGGACCGCACGATCGGGCTCCAGGCGCTGCCCGACGACCTTGAGGCCGAGCTCGTCCAAACGGCAGAACGTGGTCAGGTCAGGGCAGGCGAAGGTAGCGTCAGACACGTCGAGGTCTTCCAGATGGGCAGCGTGAGAACTCCCATCATCGGGAGACCTCGACCCCTACACCGCCGTCGACGCGCCGACCCTCGCTACACCCTCAACTGCGAAGAGCCCCGTTCCCAAGATATTGGAAACCAATCCGTCGCACAGACCGAAAAGTTTCCAAGATCTTCGCGAGCGGCGTACGCGGCGGCTCGCGAGCGGCGTACGCGGCGGTACGGAGCGGCGTACGCGGCGGTTGCATGGGCAACGTAACGACCGGCGTACGCAGCCACACCGAGGCAGAGGAGACCGCATGACGACCGGCGTACCGGCACAGGACCTGGCCGAGGACGACCTACTCCGCGAGTTGCGTCATCTGCACCAGACGCGCAACGACACCCTGCTGCACGGGTCCGCGGAAGCGCTGATGACCCACACCGAGCGCACCAGGGAGTTGGAGGAGGACTACCTGCGGCGCCACCCGGAGCGCGACGTCGACCCTGAA
Organism: Actinomycetes bacterium; assembly: GCA_038233235.1. Lineage (GTDB taxonomy): Bacteria > Actinomycetota > Actinomycetes > JBBSMJ01 > JBBSMJ01 > JBBSMJ01. The sequence goes on from JBBSMJ010000194.1 coordinate 2,908, forward strand.
CGACTGCGTTCGGGCGCCAGAGCCCGCAGCGGCCAGGATTGAACTCCTTCAGCGCACTCCTTGACCGGCACTCCTTCAGCGGCGGGCCACGAAGACGTGCGCCGCCACTTCCGGAACCAGCTCTGCCGCCTCGCCTGCGCTGCCGACGAGGTAGCCGCCGGCAGCCGGGCTGACCAACACCACCCCCCCGGGGCGGACGCCGGCTCGGCGCAGCGTGGCCAGCAGCGCGGTGTCGGTCTGCAACGGCTCGCCGATACGACGGACCACGACCTGCGCGGCCTGGTCGCCCACCGCTTCAGGAAGCGGCAAGACGCCGTCGGTGAACCCCGCGGCCGCGCCATCCTCCCCGAGTTCGCCGAGCCCGGGGATGGGGTTTCCGTACGGCGACTCCGTCGGGTGCCCGAGCAGGGTGAGCAGACGCAGCTCCACCGCCTCGGAGATCACGTGCTCCCACCGGCAGGCTTCGGAGTGCACCTCCTCCCACTCCAGTCCGATGACGTCGACCAGCAGGCATTCGGCGAGCCGGTGCTTGCGCATGACCCGAGTGGCCAGCGCACGGCCCTCGGCCGACAGCTCCAGGTGGCGGTCCCCCTCGATGGTCAGCAGACCGTCGCGGGCCATCCGGTTGACCGTCTGGCTCACCGTGGGGCCGCTTTGTCCCAGCCGCTCCGCGATGCGCGCCCGCAGCGGCG
>JBBSMJ010000195.1:0-3558 GCA_038233235.1 Actinomycetes bacterium
CGCAGGGTGCGCCACCGTGGAGGCTGCCGTGCTGCCCGAGGCGCACCGGCAGTCGGTAGCCCAGCTCGCCAAGCGCTTGCGCAGGGCAGTGATCGAGGCTGAGCCCTCGGCGGCCGCCGAGCGCCACACGAGGGCCAGGTTCGAGCGGCGCACGTGGGTGCGGCCGGTCGAGGACGGCATGGCCATGCTCTACGCGCTGCTGCCCGCGGAGGACGCCCGTACGGCGCATGCCGCGCTCGACGCGCGGGCCGAGCTGACGCGCGAGCAGCTGCGTCGGCGGGCACGAGCTGCGGGCCTCGACTGGGCCAGCGTCCACCCCGGCCTGGGGGGCGTTGCGGGCCGATGCGCTGACCGACGTGCTGCGTGGACTGCTTGCCGATCCCCGTTTGCCGCTCCACCAGTGACGCCGCCCCCACGTGCAGGTCACCCCGACCTGGCCACCCCATGGGGTTGGCCGAGCGCCCGGGCGAGTTGGTCGGCTATGGCCCGATCCCCGCGCCGTTCGCCCGCGCCATCGCCGCCGACGGCAGTTGGCGGCGACTGGTGACCGACCCGGTGACCGGCTATCTCATAGACTTTGGCCGCAGCACCTACGAGCCGCCTGCGGCGCTGCGTGACTACGTGCTTGCCCGCGACGTCACCAGCCGGTTCCCCTTCGACCCGCGGCCGGCTGACCGCTGTGACCTCGACCACGGCATCTCCTGGCAGGTTGGCGGCTCAACCAGCGCCGCCAACCTCGGGGCGCTGTCCCGCCATCCACATAACGGCAAGACTCTCGGGCTGTGGCTCCTGCGCCGGTTCCCCGATGAGACCGTGCTGTGGACCAGCCCGCTCGGTCGCCACTACACCGTCACCCCCCACGCCTACGACTGAGGACAGGCTTGCTCAGCGCGTGCCACGTTGCCGGGCGGGGATCGTTTCTCCCGTACGCGTGTAGTAGAGGTACGGCGACTCGCGGCGCTCCATGGTGAACCCGAGCCTCTCGACCAGCCGACGAGAAGCGACGTTGCCCTCGTGTATCTCCGCGACGAGACGCCGGCAGTGCGGCTGGCGTAGCGCCCACAAGGCAAGCGCGCCGACCAGCTCGGTGCCATAGCCCTGTCCGCGCCACAGCGGTGCCAGGCCATAGCCGAGCTCCGCCGTCCCGTCGGAGTCGGGGCCGCCCTTCCATCCGCACTCGCCGATCACCGCACCAGGCGTCGGCTCGTCCCGCAGCGTCACGAACCAGCCGGCCGGATCACCAGGCTGGGTTTGGTCGAGCTCCAATCGCAGCCCGATCAAGGTGTCTGCGTGCGGCCACCCCGACGCCGCGCTGACCTCGCCCAGGTCGCCGGCCAGGACGGCCCGCGACATAGCGACAGACACAGGTTCCAGCACGAGCCGCTCGGTGACGATCCGCCATCCCGGCGCGACGTTCAGGGCGTCGCCCGCCCGCCGGCGCCATCCGCGTCGGTCTCCGCGGCGTCGGCAAGCCCGGTGAGCGCCTCCGCCAGGAGAGCAGCAGTCAGCTGCACCTGCCAGGCGCGGGCGCCGTACGTCGTCAGGGCCTCCGCCACCGAGTCGGGTGTGGCAGGTATCGGGGGTGACCAGGCGAGGCGGCGTACGGCGTCTGGTGCGAGCAGGTTCTCCGCCGGGACGTCGTGCTCGTCCGCCACGGTTGCCACCGCCGCGCGGGCGGCGACCAGCCGGGCGGCGGCCGCCTGATCGCGTTCGGCCCAACCACGGGTCGGCGGCGGACCGTCGACTGGCGGGGACACCGGCGGCAGCTCTTTCTCCGGTAGGTGACGGGCACGCTCCACGGCCCCGTGCCAGACGCGTAGATGGCGCCGGGTGGACCGGCCGCCGTAGACCGATAGGGCGGCCAGCTCCTCGCTGGTCGCCGGCATGGCCTGGGCCGCCTCGACGATCGCCGCGTCCGGTAGCACTCGGCCGGGAGCGACGTCGCGTTCTCTGGCCAGCTGGTCGCGGGTTTCCCACAGGGATCGGACCACCGCGAGTTGCCGCGGCCGGCGCACCCGGTGCAGCCCGGACGTACGCCGCCACGGGTCGACGCGTTGGGGGGACGGAGCGGCCGCGGCGAGCACGGCGAACTCCTCCCGCGCCCAGGTCAGCTTGTGCTGGCGGCGCAGATCCTCGGCGAGGGCGTCGCGCAGCTCGACCAGGACCTCCACGTCCAGCGCCGCGTAACGCAACCACGCCGCCGGAAGTGGCCGGGTGGACCAGTCGGCGGCGGCGTGCCCCTTCTTTAGCGTGAGGCCGAGAATGCTTTCCACCAGCGGACCCAACCCGACGCGGGGATGGCCGGCGAGGCGGCCGGCCAGCTCGGTGTCGAAAAGCAGGCTCGGCCGCAGTCCCACCTCGGCCAGGCAGGGAAGGTCCTGAGAGGCGGCGTGCAGCACCCACTCGGCGTCGGCCAGAGCAGTATTCAACTCGGCGAGGTCCGGACAGGCGATCGGGTCGACCAGGGCGGTGCCCGCACCGGCGCGGCGCAACTGCACAAGGTAGGCGCGCTGGCCGTAGCGGTAGCCGGACGCCCGCTCCGCATCTACGGCCACCGGTCCGTGCCCGGCGCGCATGGCTGCAACCACGTCGCTCAGTTGCGCGGCGCTCTCGACGACGGCAGGTACGCCGTCGCTAGGTTCGAGAAGCGGTACGGCAGTCGTCTCTGCCGGCGCCGCGTCAGTCATGATCTCACCGTACGTCTCCCCGCCCGGCCGGCTCGTCCAGTTCAGGGCGGGAGAGGAGTACGTGTCGGTCCGTGCGGTGCCTAGGTGATCTAGGTGATGACGCGGGCGCGCAGGGCTACCGCGACCATTTCCGCGCGGTCTCCCGTACCGAGCTTGCGGGCGATGCGGGCGAGGTGACTCTTGACGGTCAGCGCGGACAGGCCGAGTGCGGTGCCGATCTCCCGGTTGGAGCAACCGCTGGCGACCAGGTGGAGCACCTCCACCTCGCGAGCCGACAGGCCCTGCGGCCCGCCGGAGGCACCACCGCGCCGGCCGATGGGGCGCACCGGAACGTCGAGGTCCTCGGCGTCGACGCTGGCCCGGGTCACGATGAATCCCTTGGCGCCGGCGACCAGCGCCGACCGGACCGAGTAGGGATCTCCGGTGGCGGACACCACGAGTCCGTGCGTCCAGCCCGCTCGACGCAGCTCGGCGACCACTCCCGGTCCGGAGCCGTCCGGCAGCACCCCCTCGGTGACGCAGAGCCGGCCGCGGGCACCCATCCGTACCCGGGAGCGGGCCTCCGCTGCAGACGCCGCCTCCAGCACCACCCCAGCGCCAAGAGCGCGCAGCCTGGCAGCCAGCGCGGCCCGCAGGTCGGGGTCGGCGGCGACGACGAGTGCGGTGTACCCCGCCTCGCGGGCATCCCTCGCCATCGTCCCGGCGGTGCCCTCGATGAGTGCGGTCATCCGGTCCTCCCAGGGAGTCAGCCCGGGCGGCTTGGTGCCGGCCGCAGGCAGTCCTCCGGTTATCGGCTCCCGGACACCGTTGCTGTAGTCGCGGTGGCTGTTGTCGCCGCCGTCGCCGCCGCCGTCACCGTCGTCCGGCACGC
>JBBSMJ010000196.1:0-3556 GCA_038233235.1 Actinomycetes bacterium
GCTCATGACTGTCCACAAGGCGAAGGGCTTGGAGTTCGACCGTGTCATCGTCCTCGCCGTTGAGCATGAGATGTACTGGGGCGAGGAGCATGACGAGCGAGCGGCATACTTCGTGGCGGTGTCTCGTGCGCGCAGCGTGCTCTGCCTCACGACGGTCGCGCATCGTCCCGCGCCGCCGGGGGCGCCGTGGAACTGGACGGTTAGCCGCCGAGGACATCAGGAGTTCCTCGGTTACGCGCTCGACACGGCGTAGCCGGCTCTTCGTCCGCACCTTGGCATTATGTGGGTGCCCGATGTTGAGGGTTTCATGAGGCGGGTTGTTCGAGGTTGGCCAGGAGGTCGGCGAAGAGACTTGGCGGGCCGACACGAGCCGGAGTGTTACGTGACCCCTGCGCTCGTGGTCAGATGGCAGTCCCACCGCCGGCCGGCCCTTGAGCAGTTGCTACTGCAGACGGGACGCCAGGCCCGTCGCGCGTGCCGCTGGCCGGGCGCATGCCGCGATGACCGCCTTCGGCGACCCGATCAGCCGCACCTTGCTCACCGCGCGCGTGGCTGCCGTGTAGAGCGTCTCCCGCGTCCCCAGCGCGGAGTCCGCCGGCGGCAGCACGACCGTGACGACGTCGAACTGGCTGCCTTGGCTGCGGTGCACGGTCATGGCGTGTAGGCGTGACACTGCGCCTAGCCGCACGAGCGGCACGACGATCGGGTCGCCGCCGCGGCCGAACGCGGCCATCGGTCCCCGGTCGACGTCTTCGTAGACGATGCCGGTGTCGCCGTTGTAGAGGCCGACGTCGTAGTCGTTCGTCGTCACGAGCAGCGGCTCGCCGACGTAGTGGCCGTCCTCGCGCGGCACCACCGGCTGGACCTCGGCGAGCCATCGCGCGACCAGGCTGCTCCAGTACGCGACGCCCCGCAGGCCGCGGCGGTGCGCACACAGCAGCCGGTGGCCTTCGAGTGCCGTGAGGGCAGCAGCGGCCTGGCCGGACATGGCAGCGGAGTGCATGACGCTGCCAGCACGCTCCACGTCCGCGCGCACTGCGGCGAGCTGGTCTTGACCAGGCAGCTCGTCGTCGGCGAGCGGCACGAGCTCCACGTCCGGCAGTAAAGGGTCCTGGAGCACGGCCAGCGCGTCGGCGCCTTTACCGGCGAGGATAGCGGCTGACAGCTGGGCGATGCCGCTGTCGGGGGAGAAGCGACGGTTCACCAGGAGCGCCGCGACGCCGTCGCGCACACGTGCGCCGGGTCCGTCCGCCATGACAGGTGCAGAGGCGGCTTCGGGCAGCAGCGCCTCGAGCGCGGCGGCGCGCGGCGGGGTGCGAGCGCCGGCGACTTGGTTTTGCACGAGGTCTCCGAGGACGGCACCGGCCTCGACGGAGGCCAGTTGCGCCGGGTCGCCGACGAGGAGCAGGCGCGTTGTCGGGCGCAGTGCTTCGAGCAGGCGCGCCATGAGCGTCAGCGACATCATCGAGCTCTCGTCGACGACGACGAGCTCGTAAGGCAGCCGGTTCGTGCGGTCGTGGCGGAAGCGGGTGCGCGTTTCGGGCCGCCAGCCGAGCAGCCGGTGCAGCGTTGTCGCCGGCAGCTCGCCAAGGCGCTGCCGGTCCTCGACGGGCAGAGTGCTGGTGGAGGAGCGGACCGCCTCCTCCAGCCGGGCCGCCGCCTTGCCGGTCGGCGCCGCCAGGGCGATGCGCCAGTCGGGGTGCTGCTCGCGCAGCAGGGCGAGCAGTCGCGACACCGTCGTGGTCTTCCCGGTGCCGGGACCGCCGGCGAGCACCGCCACGCGAGCCAGTGCGCAGACGGCGGCTGCGGCCCGCTGGTCCGCGTCGGCCGCGGGGAACAGCCGGTCGAGCCCATCGCGCAGCACGTCGGGATTCAGGTCGTCGGGTGCGGTGGCAGACCGCGCCAGGACCTCGTCCGCCACCAGGGCCTCCTGGTCCCAGTACCGGGCTAGCCACAGGCGCGTCCCCTGCATGCGGAGCGGTCCGCCGACCAGCGGACTGGCGGCGCACTGCTCCACCCAGCCTTGCGGCCACACCAGGGGAACATCGTTCGTTTGCACGGCCTCGTCGAGGTCGGCGTCGACGCTGGTGCTCGAGCTCGCCGTCGCCAGGTCCAGCACGACCGAGCCGAGGCGGGTGGAGCGGACGGTGAGCGCGAGCGCGAGCAGCACCGCATCGCGGTCCTCGCCGGCGAGCGCACCGACACGCTGCGCTACGTGGACGTCCGCGGCCGACAGGATGCCGCCGCGGTTGAAGTCACGCAGCAGCCCTTCTGCGCGCAGGGCGAGGGACGGGGAGGTCACCGCGCACCCGCCAGCAGGTCGGACGTCTCCACGACCAGCTCGGCCGGTGGGTGCCAGGCGAACACGCCGGGCGCCTCGTCTCCGCCGGTCATGCCGCGCAGGAACAGGTAGAGCGCGCCGCCGAGGTGCTCGCGCGGATCGTAGGACGGCTGCCTCCACCTCAGGTAGCGGTGCAGCGCGACGCCGTACAGCAGGGCCTGCAGCGGGTAGTGCGCGTCGATCATCGCCTGCTCCAGGGCCTCTGGCCGGTAGTCCCAGGACGTGAGCGGACGGCCGCGCACGCCCAGGCGGTTGGTCTTGTAGTCCACGACGAGGTGGCGCGTCCCGATGCGCAGGACTGCGTCGATGCTGCCGGTCAGGTAGCCACGCAGCGGCGCCGGTGAGAGCCGCACGAGGGCATCGGCGTACCCGGCGAGCAGGCCTGTCGGCACGTGCCGGCGCCACAGCGGGACGAGGTCCGCGAGCAGCACCTGGACGGCTGCCGGGTCATCGCCACCGGTGAGCGGCAGCTCGAAGTCCAGCTCGGGCAGCCGGTTTCCCTTGGCGACGTCCCGCAGCGCCAGCCCGCCGGCGAGCGGGCCGAGCGGTGCGGCCATGGCCGCCGCGAGCGCTGCCGTCAGCGTTGCCGGGTCGAGCTCGGGCGACCAGCGTGCGACACGACCGGCGACCAGCTCCGCGAGCGCCGGCTCGTCCGCCGGGTCGGCGCGTTCCAGCACCTCATGGACCAGCGTGCCGAAGGAGGGGCCACCCGGGAGCGCATCCCACAGCGACGGGCCGCTTGCGGCCCGCGGCGCTTCGCTGGCTGTGTCTGCCGGGGCGTCGCTCTCGTCGTCCTTCCCCGTCACCTCAGGCTCACTGCCAAGCGGCGTGGCCGCCTCGTGCACGCTCGCCGTGAGCGCGGTGTACGAGGTGCGGCGCCACTGCGTGTCCAGCGGCCGGTCGAACACTGCCTTGCGCAGCTCGCCGGCGCCCGTGACCGGAGCCGCATAGGTTCCGCCGCCCCCGCCACGGACGACCTCGACCTGCAACCCACCGTCGCTGCCGGCCGCACGGCGTTGGAACACCGAGATTGCGTCGTCGTCGGACGGCACCGGCACCGACGTCGGCGGCACCCCCTCCGCGTCGTCGTGCAGGAGCAGCCGGTGCAGCGGCGCCGTCGGGGTGTTGTAGCTGCCGGCCCACCACAGCAGCAGCTGGCCCTGCGCGCGGGTGAGCGCGACGTACGTCAGGCGCAGCTCGTCGTCGGCCTCGTCC
>JBBSMJ010000197.1:0-3553 GCA_038233235.1 Actinomycetes bacterium
CGTTCTCCCCGAGCTCCGAAAGGACGTAGCCCATGGCGCTGTAGTCCCGCACCGGCAGGCGGAACCGAGTCCGGCCGAAGAAAAACTCCCACCTGTCGGGCCGTCCGGTGAGGGACACCACCTCGGCCACGCCGGAAGCCCTACCGCTGCCATCCCGTGCCTTCATGGTCAGCGTGTACATCTCCTGCTCTTTGGTGAAACCGACGGCGGTGCGCAGCACCACCGCCTGCCCCGCATCCGCGCCACGCTGCCGGGCGGTGAGCAGCGCACCGTAGGTCCCGGTCTTGCCCAACGCAGAGTCAGCGGTCACCGTCGCACTGCCACGGTCGCCGGGGGCCAACGTGAGGGTTCGCGGCGACACGCTCAGCGGCTCGGCCGGCCGAGAACGACCGTCACGAGTGGTCGCCTCCAACGCTAGGTCGAGCGTCACCGTCTTCTTGGATTTGTTGCGATAGGTCACCTCGTCGCTGCGGACCTCCCCGTCGTCGTGCGGGAAGCGGGCGGCGGGCAAGCTCACGACTCCCGGCCGAGCGAGCACGCGCTGCTGCACCGCGCGGGCTACGTCGACCCGGCCGGCGCCCTGCTCGTAGACGGTCGGTCGCTTCGACGGTCTGGCGGTCGACACCAATGCGGCCTTGAGTTTCTTCGCCGTCCAGCGCGGGTGGCGCTGGGCCAGGATTGCGGCCGCGCCAGCGACGTGCGGTGCGGCCATCGACGTGCCGGACAGACTGGTGTAGTCGTCGTCGACGACGTTGCCCAAGCTGGTGCCGGCCGCTCGGGCGGCGACGATGCGCACGCCGGGGCCGGTGATCTCCGGCTTGACCGCCAGATCCCCCCGGCGCGGGCCCTTGCTGGAGAAGCGAGCCAGCGCATTGCTCTTTGTCACCGCGCCCACGGCGAGGGCAGCGTCGGCTGTCGCCGGGCTGCTGACCGATTGGGTGTCGCCGAAGTTACCCGCGGAGACGACGAAGAGCGCACCGGAGCGAGCGCTGAGCCGGTTCAACGCCCTGCTCAACGGGTCCTTTCCACTGGTAGGCCTGCCACCAAGACTCATGTTGATGACGTCGGCGCCCTGTTCTACCGCCCACCGCATGCCGGCGATGACCTGGGAGTTCCTTCCCGACCCGTTGTCGTCGAGCACCTTGCCGATGAAGAGCCGGGACTGGTAGGCGACGCCGCGCCGTGAGCCCCCCGACGCCGCACCGGTGCCACCGGCGGTGGCCGCAACATGGGTGCCGTGTCCGTGACCGTCGACCGCGTCGTCGTCGTCGGAGAAGTTCGCCGTCATCGCCACCCGCCCGGCGAGGTCAGGATGGGTGGCGTCGACGCCGGTGTCGAGGACGGCGAGGTTGACCTTGCGACCGGTGTAGCCGGCGGCCCACGCCGCAGGAGCGCCGATCTGCGGGACGCTGTCATCCAGCGTCGCCCGCACCTGCGCGTCGAGCCACACCTTGCGAATCCCCCCACTGCGCCCAGCAGCCACTGAGGTGCGGCGGGCGGACAGCGCGTCGCCGAGGCCGGCCCAGAAGTCCCGAGCTCGATCCTTGTCCACACCGAGCGCGGCCAAGCCGAGAGAGGGGAACGAGCGTCCGGCGACGGCGCCTGGCACCCCGACACCCGATCTGCCCACTGCTTCACCGCCGGCCAGCAGCAGCGGCAGGGTGTCGAGGCTGGCGTCGTCGTAGCCCTGCTCCACCAGCCCGGTGACGTTGAACAGCTCCTCGTCCAGCCGTCCGGCAGCGAGCAGCCGCATCGCCTCCGTCGGGAAGACGTACATCCCCTCGCTGGACTGCCGGACCAGATAGCCCGGCGCTGGGTCATCCTCGTCCGGTAGCACGGCGACGAGGCGCTTGCCGTCCGCGTCGGTGCGCAACTGCACCACGTCGCCGGTCACCAACGTCACCTGATACTCGGTGAGCGGGCCAGCAGCCGACGCAGCGGCCACGGGCTCGGCGCGCGGCGTCGCCAGCGGCCCTGCGGCCAGCCCCGCCGGCGTCAGTGCGATCGCCGGTGCGGCTGGGGCAAGCGCCGCCGCCAATCCGACCGCAAGCGCCGCCGCCACTGTGCTCGTGAATCGCCGCACCTGGGCCCCCTTTAGAGATGCGCAGACCGGCGGAGTGCCGACCTCGATGCTGGGACGCTAGTACCCTGGTCCGACATTCCGGGGCTCTTCCGGAACTTGTCCCCCACCGCAACGACCGGGTCAGCCGGTCAGCCACTCCCGCAGCCGCTGCTCGCAGTCCGCGACCGCGGAGCGCCGTACGTGCTCCTCCCGGGTGTGAGCCAGGTTCGGATCGCCCGGTCCGTAGTTGACCGCCGGCACACCGAGCGCGCTGAAGCGGGCCACGTCGGTCCACCCGAACTTCGCCCGCGGCTCCCCGCCGATCGCCGCCACGAAGGCGGCCGCCGCCGGTACGCCGAGACCGGGCCTGGCCCCGGGTGAGGAGTCGACGAGCTCCACGTCGTACGCCGCGAAGACCTCCCGCAGGTGCGCCTCCGCCTCCTCCTCCGAGCGGTCGGGGGCGAAGCGGTAGTTGACGCTGACCGTGCACTCGTCGGGCACCACGTTGCCGGCCACTCCGCCACGTACGCCGACCGCGTTGAGGCCCTCGCGAAACTCCAGTCCTTCGACGGCCACCTGCCGGGGCTGGTAGTCGTTCAGCAGCGTGAGCACCGGCGCGGCGGCGTGGATGGCGTTGGTGCCCAACCACGAGCGGGCCGAGTGCGCGCGCCGGCCGCGCACGGTGACGTCGGCGCGCATCGAACCCTGGCAACCACCCTCGATGGCGGCGTCAGTCGGTTCGAGTAGTACGGCGAAGTCGGCGGTCAGCCAGTGCGGGTGGGTGCGCGCCAGCCGACCGAGGCCGTTGCGGTGGGCCTCCACCTCCTCGCAGTCGTAGAAGATGTAGGTGACATCACGGACCGGCGCCGTGACAGTGGTCGCTAGCCGTAGCTGCACGGCCACACCGCTCTTCATATCGCTGGTTCCGCATCCGTACAGCAGGTCGCCCTCGGTTCGCGACGGCACGTTGTCGGCGATGGGCACAGTGTCGAGGTGACCGGCCAAGACGACGCGCTCGGCGCGGCCGAGATCGGTGCGGGCAATGACCGCGTCGCCGTCGCGGTCGACGATCAAGTGCGGCAGCTCGCGCAGCGCCGCCTCTGTCTCGTCGGCGATCCCCCGCTCGTCGCCGCTGACCGACGGGATGTCGACGAGCGCCGCGGTCAGCGCGGCGCCGTCAAAGGACAGGTCGAGCATCTACGCCGACGCCCCGTGGTCGCGCAGGATCGTGTTGAGCTGCAGCTTGTCGTGCCCGCTGCCCTCTTCCAACCGCTTGAGGACGAGCACGCAGGGCACCCCGAAGTCGCCCCCGGGGAACGACTTCACCCGCATCGAGCTGACGCAGACAGACCACGCGGGCACCTCACCACGGGGCAGCTCGGCACCGGTCTCTGCGTCGTACACCCGCGATGACGCGGCGAGGATCGTACCGGCGCCGAGCTTCGCACCGCGGCGTACGCGGGCGCCTTCGACCACCATGCACCGCGAGCC
>JBBSMJ010000198.1:0-3537 GCA_038233235.1 Actinomycetes bacterium
CCCCGGCGCCGGGCGACCGGCTCACCCCCCGGCGGCAGTCGGCGACGGGGAAGCCCGCGGAGCCGGCTCGTCGCCACCAGCGTCGACCGCCCGCTGCAACGCCTCGGCCAGCCGGTCCTGTGCTTCCCCGTACGCCGCGAAGTCCTGATCCCGCAGCGCCTGCTGACCTTCCTGGAAGGCCTGCTGGGCATCGGCCAGCGCCTGCTGCAGCGCGTTGCCACCGCCACCTCCGGGCGGGGGCGGAGGAGGCGGCGGCTCCTCCCCCTCAACGGGCGGCTCACCGGTGTCCACTCCGGACTGCCCCTGGAACACCTTGTCCAGCGCCTGCTGCAAGGTGTCCTCGAAGGCCAGCTCGTCGCCGAAGGTCACCAGCACCTTCCGCAGCAGCGGATAGGTCTGGTTCTCCCCCGTCGCGCGGACGTAGACCGGTTGCACGTACAGCAGCCCGCCGCCGACCGGCAGGGTCAGCAGGTTGCCGAACTGCACCTGCGACCCGCCGCGCTCGAGGATGTTGACCAGCTGGCCGACCTCCGGGTCGGAGCGGAACTGGTTGCGGATCTGGTTCGGCCCGTCGATCTGCTGGTTGGTCGGCAGCTCGAGCACCCGGATCGTGCCGTAGTCGTCACCAGCGTCGGCGTTGACCGCCATGAACGCCGCCAACGCCTGCCGGCGCTGCGGCACGTAAACCGACGTCAGGGAAAACGCCGGCTCGGTCTGGTCGGGCATCCGGATCGTCAAGTAGTACGGCGGCTGCGCCTCGCCGACGTCGGCGCGCACCGGGTCGTCGGGCACCAGCCAGAAGTCCTGACCGCCGTAGAAAGCCACCGGGTCGGTCACGTGGTAGCGGCGGTACAGCTCGCGCTGCACCTTGAACAGGTCCTCCGGGTAGCGCACATGGGCGAGCAGCTCCTCGCTCATCGCCGACCGCGGCTGCACCGTGCCGGGGAAGGCGTTCTGCCACGTACGCAGGACGGGATCGCTCTCGTCCCACCCGTACAACGTCACCGTGCCGTCGTACGCGTCGACCGTCGCCTTGACCGAGTTGCGGATGTAGTTGACCTGGTCCTGGCGGGCGATGACCGCGCGGCTCGTCGTGGTCAGCGAATCCGTCGTGGCCTCGCCGAGGGTCGTGCGGTTGGAGTAGGGGTAACCGTTCGACGTCGTGTAGCCGTCGACGATCCACTGGATGCGCCCGTCCACCGCCGCCGGATACGGGTCGCCGTCCAACGTGAGCCACGGCGCCACCCGCGCCACCCGGTCCTTGGGGTTGCGGATGTACATCACCCGGGAGGCGTCGTTCAGCCGGTTGGACAGGATGAAGTTGCGCTCCTGGAACTTCACGGCGTACAGCAGCCGGTTGAACAGCGAGCCCAGCGGTACGCCGCCCGCCCCGGCGTAACTGTTGTTCTGCTGACCGTTGTCCGCGCTGTCGTCGGGGAAGTCGAACTCCAGAGCCGGCGCACCCTGCGGAGCCCCCACCACCGAGTACGCCGGCGACTTCTCCCCGTAGTAAATGCGCGGCTCGTACTCGGCAAGTTCGAAGCTCGGCGGAAGACCGCCCTCGACGAAGACGGGCCGCCCCTCGGTGTCGCGGGTGTTGCCCGGCGCGGCGACGAGCCCGTAGCCGTGGGTGTAGACGGTGGCCAGGTTGATCCAGTTCTTCTGCGTGTCGGGTACGCCGCCGAGGTCGACCTCGCGTACCGCGACCACCATGTCCCGCTTTTCGCCGTCCAGCATGTAGCGGTCGACATCGAGGGATTCGGGGAACTCGTAGAACCCGCGCACCTGCTGCAGCTGGGTATAGGTCGGCGGGAGCACCGTCGGGTCGAGCAGCCGCACACTCGCCGTCGTGTCCGCGTCGTCCCGCAGCTGTCCGGGCGACGCCGTCGTCTCCGGCGTGTAGGTGTCCTTCTGCACCTCGTCCAAGCCGTAGGCCTGCCGGGTGGCCGCGATGTTGCGCCCGATGAAGGGCTGCTCGCGGTCCACCTCGCTCGGCTTCACCTGGAACTGCTGCACGATCGCCGGCCACACCCCGCCGAGGAGTACGGCGGACAGCACCAGCAGGCCGAGCCCCACACCGGGCAGTTGCCACCCGCGAAACAGCACGCTGGCGAAGAACAGCAGCGCGCAGATCAACGCGATGAAGGTGAGGATCGTCTTCGCCGGCAGCATCGCGTTGACGTCGGTGAACGACGGACCGGTGACGACACCGCGTTCGGAGAACGCCAGCCCGAACCTGTCCAGCCAGTACGCCACCGCCTTGAGCAGTACGAACACGCCGATGAGCACCGACAGGTGCGTCCGCGCGACGTGCGTTGTCTTGTCGCCGGGCGTCTGCAGCCGGATGCCGCCGTACAGGTAATGGGTGACCGCGGCCGCGATCAGGCACAGCACCACGACGGCGAAGGCGAAGCCGAGAACGAATCGCCACCACGGGTAGCTGAACGCGAAGAACCCGACGTCACGCCCGAACTGCGCGTCCTGAACCCCGAACGGCAACTGATTTCGCCACAGCAGCCAGGTGCGCCACTGACCGCCCGCCGACGCCCCGGCCAGCAGTCCGATGAAGCCGGCCACCAGCGGTACGACGACGCGGTGGTAGGGCTGCAACCCCATCCGGTAGCGGTCGAGGCTCTGCTGCTCCAACGACATCGCGCGGTACGGCGGACGCAGCCGGTAGGCCAGCACGATCGTCGCGGCCACCGCCGCCGCCATGATCACGCCGAACAGCACGAACAGGAAGATCTTGGTCCGCAGCTCGGTGATGAACACCGAGCTGTAGCCGATCGCCCGGAACCACAGCAGGTCGGTGAAGAAGTTGGTGAACAGCCCGGACAGCGAGGTGAGGATCGCGAGTACGACGAGCGTCGGCACCAACGCTCGGGGCCGCCGACCCATGGTCGGCGGACGTCCCGGCGGCGGGCCGACGGGCCGGCCCGGGTCGGGCATGCCGTAGCTCACAGGCGTCCTCGCTCGCACTCGGTCGGTGCCGCGACCGCCACAACGGCGCGGAACCTCGATTGATCGGTCTACCTGGCAACTTACCTACTCGGCCCGCTGGTTCCCCGCAGCCGAGCCGCGGCCGTCACGGATCGGACACGGTTGGCCATGAGACACGAGCGCAGCAGAGCACCGCTGGTCGCGCAGATCAGCAGAAATCACGACATGATGTTGCGCATGGCGACGCGACTGACGCGGGCCGTCACCGAGGTCGAGCGGCATGCGGCCGGCCGCGGGTGGGACCAGCCACCGCGGCTGTACGCGCTGGTCCCTACCGGTGACCTGCTCACCCAGCAGCGCGAGCTCACCCTGCGACTCGGTCTCGCCGGTGCCGACCCGGCCGGCCTCACGCCCATCGAGCAGGAGGCGCTGCCCGGCGACCGGCCGCTCGACGACGTGCTGGCCGCGGTCGCCTGGCCGGCCGAGGTCGCCGGGTGCGCGCTGGTCGTGGAGCGGCTGATGCTCCCACCCGGCGCCGACGCCGACGCCCCCACTGAAGGCGACCTCGCCGCTTGGGTCGCCAACCACCCGGGACGC
>JBBSMJ010000199.1:0-3528 GCA_038233235.1 Actinomycetes bacterium
GAGCAGGACGGTCGAGCTGATCAGCGAGGTGCTGTCCGCCCCCTGCGGTCTGCTGTACCGCGACGAGCAGGCCGCCGCCCGCCTCGAAGGGACGTCGCTGCTGTGCACCTACTGGCTGGTCGAGTGCCTGGCCGCGCAGGGACCGCTCGATCGAGCGGCTGCCATCTTCGAGCAGGCGACGGCGTACGCGAACGACGTCGGCTTGCTCTCCGAGCAGACCGAGCCGCGCAGCGGCCAGCTCCTGGGCAACTTCCCCTCCGCGGCCAGCCACGCGGGGCTGATCTGCGCCGCTGCATCGCTGCAGTGAGCATCAGCGGCCGGGGGTCGCCACGCGGTCAGCACCTGCAGCCGGGTGGGTTTGCCGGGTGGAGGACGGGCAGGAGGGGCGCGTGGTTGCCTGGGTCACGACATCCGCGTCTGGCACGTCACGCAGGCCGAGCAGGGCTTCCTGGCCGAGCATGTCGCGGCCTTCTGACCCGGAACCACGCGGCGTACCTCTCGCCACACGCTGATGGGCGTGCACGTCGGCACTTCCGGGTGGAGTTATGCCCACTGGGAAGGCGCGCTGTACCCGCCGGGCACGCCGCCGGCAGCGCGCCTCGGGGTGTACTCCGGGCAGTTCGCCACCGTGGAGCTGAATGCGAGCTTCTACCGATGGCCGTCAGACCGGACCTTCGCCGGCTGGCGACGGCGTCTGCCCGAAGGCTTCCAGCTGTCGGTCAAGGCTGCCCGCGGCCTCACCCACGCCAAGCGGCTGTACGCCCCCGAGGCCTGGGTGGAGCGCATCACCGCTTCCTGGCACGAGCTGTCCTCCCGACGGGGCGTGCTCCTTGTCCAGCTCGCCCCGGGCCACGAACGTGACGATGCGCGGCTCGCGTACTTCCTGGCCCGCCTGCCCGAGTGGATCAAGGTCGCGGTCGAGTTCCGGCATCCGAGCTGGCACGAGGACGAGGTCTTTCACCTCCTGGAACGCCATCAGGCCGCGTACTGCGTGATGAGCGGGGCCGGCCTGCCGTGCATTCTGCGCGCGACCGCGCCGCTCGTGTACGTCCGCCTGCACGGACCCGACCATCACCACCTGTACGGCGGTTCCTACTCCCAGCAGGAGTTGCGCTGGTGGGCCGACCGCATCCGGGAGTGGCGCGGCAGCGGGCACGACGTCTACGCCTACTTCAACAACGACGGGCACGGCCATGCCGTTCGCAACGCCCAGACGCTGATCGCCCTGCTCGCGGACTGACCGACGACGGTGCTGATGCGCCTCGCAAAGCTCTGGACAGCGCCCGAGCGGCACGTACGTTTGTCCGTACACAGGGAGGTACAGATGGCGGCCACTGCTCGCCTGGAGGTTCGGGTCCGCGCGGACAGCAAGGCGCGTCTGGAGCAAGCGGCAGCGCTCGAGCACGTCGGTGTCAGTGACTTCGTGCGTTCGGCGGCCGAGGCGCGGGCCGATGAGGTCCTGCGTGAGCACGACGCCACGACACACCTACCGGCTGAGTTCTTCGACGATCTGATGACCGCACTGGAGGCTGTCGGGTCACCGAACCCGGCGCTTGCCGAGGCGGCCACGCGGGCCCGCAGGCTCGTCACCCAGCGATGAGGTGACCTACCGCTCCGAGCCTTTCGACCCGGACCGGCACGACGTCGAGCGCTTCCGCTGCGGTGAGGCATCGCTTGATGACTGGCTTCGTGAGCAGGCCAGGCCGGCAGCAGTGCGGCGAACCGCCCGCACTTGGGTGTGGACCGACGCGCAGGACACCGTCGTGGGCTACTACGCGTTGTCGGCGCACAAGGTCTCTCGCGAACAAGTGCCATCGAGAATCGGGCGTGGCGGACCGGTGGAGGTACCGGCCGTTCTGATCGGCCGCCTGGCCTTGGCCGAGTCGCTACGTGGCCAGGGACTGGGACCAGTCCTGCTCGCTGATGCCCTGAGCCGGGTCGTTGAGGCGACCAGGACGGTTGCGGCCCGCCTGGTCGTCGTGGACGCGTTGCACGAGCGGGTCGCGGTCTTCTACGAAGGGCTCGGGTTCACCCGGCTACCCGACTCGTTGCGGCTGGTACAGAAGCTGGCCGACGTCGAGGCGGCTCTGGGGCCGTAGCTGTCACCTTGCGGCAGCTTTCGGGGCCCGCAGATCGGTCACCCGAGTTGCCCGGACGCTCTCGGCACTGTCCTGGTGTGAGTCATGCCGGGGGGTCGGCCAGCGTCCAGCCGAGGTCAGGCGCCCCGGCGAACTGCGGGGTCTGCCGGCCGTACGGCTTCTGCCCGAGCGTGATGGCCTGCGCGTAGTACTGCGAGTAGCGCAGGGTCTCACCGATCGTCGTGCGCCCGTTGCCGTCGGCGTCGGCCTGGCCTTGGCTCAGCCCGAGGTCGAAGACCAGCCCGGTCCACACCGACCTCGCCCACGGCGGGTACTCGTAGGACTTCTCGGTGCCCTTGCTGCTGCCGCTGAACAACACCCGGTTGCTGGGCAGCCCGTCCATGAAGCTGCCTGCCTCGCAGCCGGCGATGTCGACCCAGAGCCGGCCCTGCGAGCGGCCCAGCAAAGCGGTGACCTCGCGGTCGTCGATGAAGGCGCGGTCGACCGGCCACAGCGCCTCTGTGGTGCCACCCTTCTGCTTGACGTGGCCGGAGTAGTGGAACAGCGCGAACGTCCCCGGGGTGGACTTCGCGGTCAGCCAGGACATGCCCTCCCGGATCGCCGCCCCGGTGGCCTGGCCGTCGGTGACCATGCGGATGTTCTGCGGCAACCAGCCGCTCTTCTCAAGCTCGGCGGCGATGTAGCGCACGTCGTTGGCGCTACCGATCGTGTCCTTGGTCGGCGGGCGGTAGTCGGTCACGCCGACGAGGAAGGCGTAGCGGTCCGCGGGCGCTGCGGTGCGGGCCGGACGCGGGTCGTTCTGCGGACCGGGCGGTGGCCCGAGGATGCTCTCGACGTCGAGCTCCGGCTGCGCGGCGGCCCGGATTTTGGGGTCGGCTCTCGGGGCGGGCGGGGGCGGCTCGGGAGCCGGGGCCACGCTGGGACTGGGACTGGGACTGGGACTGAGACTGGGGCTCGGGCTCGGTGAGGGCGCGGTGACGACCGGGATCGCCACCGGCTCGCCCTCGGTCGACGGCCGCTCGATCAGCAGGAACACGCCGGCTCCGGCCAGGAACGCCGTAACGACGGTCCACAGCGTGGCCTCAACGACCCGGCGGGTGCGACGGCGCTCAGCCGGGTCAGTCATGCACACAGAGTCACCGCCAGGACGGCGCCGGTCAAGTCGGACCGGCTCTCACCCGCCGGCGAGCGCCTCGTCGAGGTCGGCGAGCAGGTCATCCACCGTCTCGATGCCGACCGAGAGGCGGACCAGATCAGCCGGCACCTCCAGCCGCGAACCGGCCACGCTGGCATGGGTCATCCGAGCCGGGTGCTCGATCAGCGACTCGACGCCGCCGAGTGACTCCCCGAGGGTGAACAACCTGGTCCGCCGGCAGACCTCGAGCGCCGCCGCCTCGCCACCGGCGAGCCGGAAGCTCACCATCCCGCC
>JBBSMJ010000200.1:0-3514 GCA_038233235.1 Actinomycetes bacterium
CTGCCCGTCGCGCCGGCACTGGCACTGCCGGTGACAGCTCGAGCCAGTGCCTGCACCCGCGGATGGTCCGGCAACTCGTCCAGCAGCACCGGACGACCGTCCCCGTCAGTCAACGGCACCCGCCAGTTCGGGTACTCGTCGACCGTCCCCGGCTGGTTCTGCGTACGCCGGTCGCCCACCGCGTCCGCGAGCGACACACCCAGCAGGCGGGAGGGGGTCTGGGCGAGCAGTGCGTGCAGCCCCGTCACCAGCTCCTGCTCGTCGGGATCGCGACCAACCAGCCCCCGCTCCCTGAGTAGCGCCAGCCACGAGGCTCGCTCCGCCGCATCGGCCGCCTGCTCCGCGGCGATCGGTCGGGTCAGCAGTCCGAGCTCGGCGCGCAGCCGCACGTGCTCACCGGCCAGGTAACCGGCGGTCGGCGGCAGGTCGTGGCTGGTGAGGGTCGCCAAGCACAGCTCGCGCCACCGCTCTGGCGGCCGCGGGCGCCCCGTACCGTCACGCTCGAACCACAGGATCGACGTACCCAGCAGGCCCCGCTCGGCGAGGTAGGCACGAGCGGCTGGCTCGACGGTGCCGAGGTCCTCGCCGACGAGGACAGCTCCGGCGCGGTACGCCTCCAGGGCGAGGATGCCGACGAGCGCCTCGTGGTCGTAGCGGACGTAGGTGCCGGCCGACGGCTTCTCCCCGGCCGGGACCCACCACAGCCGGAACAGCCCGATGACGTGGTCGACGCGCAGGCCGCCGGCGTGGCGCAGCACCGAGCGCAGCAGGTCGCGCCACGGCAGGTACGCCTGCGCGGCCAGCCGGTCCGGGGACCACGGCGGCTGCGCCCAGCCCTGACCTTGCTGGTTGAAGGCGTCGGGTGGCGCGCCCGCTGCGACGCCGGAGGCCAGCACGTCACCGAGCGCCCAGGCGTCCGCCCCGGCCGGATCGACGCCGACCGCAAGATCGTGGACGACCCCGATCGGCATGCCCGCCCGCTGCGCCGCGTCCCTCGCGGCGGCCAGCTGGTCGTCGAGCAGCCACTGCATCCAGCAGTACAGGTCCACTCGGTCGGCAAGCTCCACGCGGGCGGCGGCCACCGCCGGCGCGCGTGGGTCGCGCAGCTCGACCGGCCACCGCTGCCAGGGGAGACCGTGACGCTCGGCGAGCGCGCACCAGGTGGCAAAGTCGACGAGCCCACTGCCCTCGCGGGCCTGATAGGCGTCGTACGCCGCCTGCCGGTCCGCTCGGCGCGGCAGCGCATGCAGCAGCTCCAGCGCCTCCCGCTTGGCCGCCCACGTGGCGTCGCGGTCGAGTAGGTCGCCACTGGTGTTGCCCCGCTGCAGTCGCTCCCCCAGCTCGACGACGCGCTGCCACTGCGGCTGCGGGAGTTGGCCCATCTCCGGTACGTCCTCGATCCGCAGGTACAGCGGGTTGACGAAGCGCCGGGTGGCGGGGAGGTAGGGCGAGGGCTCCATCGGTGCGAGCGGGGATGCGGCGTGCAGCGGGTTGACCACCACCAGCCCGGCGCCCAGGTCACGGCCGCTCCAGGCGGCCAGGGCGGCGAGGTCAGCGAGGTCGCCGATCCCCCAGGAGCCCCGCGACCGAGTGGCGTACAGCTGGGTCAGGAAACCCCACACCTGCCCGCTGCCGGCGGCTGCCGGCAGCTCGAGCCGGTCCGGGGTGACGACCAGCCAGGACTGTCCGTGCCGGCCAGCCGTCTCGACGGTCAGCCGGTGCCAGCCGAGCGGGATGCCCGCCGGCACGGCGAGCACCCGCTCGACGAACGGTGTGCCGCCGTCGACGCCGAGTGCGGTCTCGCCGGGCAGTGTCGTCAGCCGCCGCTCCCCGCCATCCTCTAGGTCCAGCCGAGCGGTCAGCGAGCCGCCGGTGGGGACGTGCACGCGTACGGTGGCCGGCCGGCCGGAGCGAGTCACCGTGCACGGGGGAAGCAGCCGGCGCCGCTCGGCCGCCCAGCGAGCCTGCAGCGCGGCACGGGCGGAGTGGGGTGTCGTCGCATCCATTCCCCGGGCGACGAGTACGGCGACCACCGTCGCTGCCGGCACCGCCCTTCGCCGGCCGCTCCAGTCGGTGAAGCTGGTGGCCACGCCGCACGCGCGCGCCAGCTCGGTGACTTCCGGAGCGAGGCCGCTCACTGCCGCTTCACCGCGTCGCCGGTCGGCTTCGACGTCGCTCAGTCGCGCCACAGCGGTGGCTGCGGAAGCTGCCCGCAAGCGGCTTCCAACTGGGCGGCGAGGGTGAGCAGCCCACCCTCGCCGGCCGGCCGACCGACCAGCTGGACGGAGATCGGCAGCCCGTCGGCATTGCGCTGGACGGGCAGGGTGAGTGCCGGCTGCCCGGTGACGTTGTAGGGGGCGGTAAAGGGGGTGAAGCGCTTCTGGGCCGCGAAGTCGCCGGCCGGATCCGCGTCATCGCGCATGGCGCCGACCGGCGGGGGCGGGCTGGCCAGCGCCGGGGTCAGCACCGCATCCAGGTGCCACGTCGCGGTGACCGCCGCGCGCGCCGCGGACTGCATGGCGGCGAGCGCGGCGACGTAGACCGGCGCTGGCATGTCCCGCCCCCGGGCCCGTAGCCAGCGGGTCAGCGGGCGCAGCCGGTCCTCCTGCCCCGCCGGCACCGGGGCGGTCGCCGCAGAGACCGCCCACACCGTCTCGAACGCGGGCACCAGCTCCGGTCCGAATGGCGGTTCCACTTCGATCAGCTCGTGTCCGAGGCCGTCGAGGAGAGTGCTGGCTCGTTCGTACGCCGCCACGCAGTCGGGGTGCACTACCGCGTCGGCGATGACCGGCACCCGGTAGCGGCCGATCCGCAACCGGGTGCAGTCGCGAGTCGCGTAGTCGGCGAAGGCCTCACCTGGCGGCAACGGCGGCGCCCAGTGCGGATCGCCGGGCATCGGCACGGCCATGGCGTCGAGCAGCAGGGCGGCGTCGCCGACGGAGCGGGCCAGGCAACCATGTCCGCCGAGCCCGTTGAGGTCGCCGAGGATCGGACCGTTGCTCACCCGACCGCGGGACGTCTTCAGCCCGACGATGCCGCAACAGGATGCCGGGATGCGGATGGATCCGCCGCCGTCGCTGCCGTGGGCGAAGGGGACCAGTCCCGCGGCGACGGCGGCCGCAGCCCCGCCGCTGGAGCCGCCCGCCGTACGAGTCAGGTCCCACGGTGTGCGAGCCGGCGGGGCGACGTCCGGCTCGGTGTAACAGGGCAGCCCGAACTCGGGTGTGTTGGTCTTGCCCAGCAGCACCGTGCCCGCCGCGCGGAGCAGGGTGACGACGTGGTCGTCGACCGGGGCGACAGCGTCGGCGTAGACCGCCGCGCCGGAGGTGCAGCGCACGCCCGCGACCTGGGTGAGGTCCTTCACCGCGATCGGTACGCCGTGCAGGGGCGGAAGCTCGTCCCGGCCTGCCGCCAGCAGCAGCTCCGCAGCACGTGCCTGCTCGACGGCGCGGTCGGTGGTCACCGTGACGAACGCGCCCACCCGCGTGTCCAAGCGCTCGACGCGATCGAGGTA
>JBBSMJ010000201.1:0-3498 GCA_038233235.1 Actinomycetes bacterium
CTCGGCATCGGTCGGGTGACGGTCCGCAGAAAGGCGCTGCAGGTCCCGCTCGACCGAGGCGAGCGTCGCGTCGTCGAGCAGCTCGCGCAGCTCGGCCTGGCCCAGCAGCTCGGCGAGCAGCGCAGGGTCGAGGGAAAGCGCTTGCGCGCGCCGCTCGGCCAGCGGCGTGTCGCCTTCGTACATAAAGGCGGCGACGTAGCCGAACAGCAGCGACCGCGCGAACGGCGACGGGGTCTCGGTCTCTACCTCGACCACCCGTACCCGCCGCGACTCGATATCGCGCATGAGGCCCACCAGGCCGGGGACGTCGAAGACGTCCTGCAGGCACTCGCGCACCGTCTCCAAGACGATAGGAAACGAGCCGTACGTCCCCGCCACGGACAGCAGCTGCGCCGAGCGCTGCCGCTGCTGCCACAGCGGAGTGCGACGCCCGGGGTTGCGCCGCGGCAGCAGCAGCGCCCGGGCGGCGCACTCGCGGAACCGCGCGGCGAACAGCGCTGACCCGCCGACCTCCGCGGTGACCAACGGCTCCACCTCGTCGGGCTGGAACAGCGCGAGGTCAGCCGGCGGGCGCTCTTCCGTGTCGGGCAACCGCAGCACCACGCCGTCGTCGGCGTGCATGGCCTGGACGTCGACGCCGAACCGCTCGCGCAGCCGGGCGGCGAGCGCCAACGCCCACGGCGCGTGCACGCGGGCGCCGTACGGCGAATGCACGACGACCCGCCAGTCACCGATCTCGTCACGGAAGCGCTCCACCACCACCGTGCGGTCGTCGGGTAGGTGGCCGGTGGCCTCTCGTTGCTCAGCGAGGTAGCCGAGCAGGTTGTCCGCGGCCCACGCGTCGAGGCCGGACGCGCGCAGCCGGACCAGCGCGTCCTCGTGCGGCAGCCGGGACAGCTCGCGCACAAAGGCGCCCAGCGCCCGGCCCAACTCCGCCGGCCGACCCGGAGCGTCACCGTGCCAGAACGGCAGTCGGCCCGGCTGGCCGGGTGCCGGGGAGACCAGGACCCGATCGTGGGTGATGTCCTCGACCCGCCACGAGGTCGACCCGAGGGTGAAGACATCGCCGGCGCGGGACTCGTAGACCATCACCTCGTCGAGCTCGCCCACCCGAGACACCTGATCACCGACGAGAAAAACGCCGAAGGTCCCGCGGTCGGGAATCGTGCCGCCGCTGGTCACTGCTAGTCGTTGGGTGCCGGGACGTCCGGTCAGGGTGCCGGCGACGCGATCCCACACGACGCGGGGTCGCAGCTCGGCGAAGTCGTCGCTGGGGTAGCGCCCGGAGAGCATGTCGAGCACCGCTTCGTACGCCGACTGCGGCAACCCGGCGAACGGCGCCGCGCGGCGGACCAGCGCCAGCAGCTCGTCGACGTCCCAGGTGTCCATCGATGTCATCGCCACGATCTGTTGGGCGAGAACGTCGAGCGGGTTGCGGGGATAACGCAGCGCCTCGATGGCACCGTTGCGCATGCGCTCGGCGACGACGGCGGACTGCACCAAGTCGCCGCGGTACTTCGGGAAGATCACGCCGCGGCTGACCGCGCCGACCTGGTGGCCGGCGCGCCCCACCCGCTGCAGCCCGTTGGCGACCGACGGCGGTGACTCGACCTGGATGACGAGGTCGACCGCGCCCATGTCGATGCCGAGCTCGAGGCTGCTGGTGGCGACGACCGCGGGCAGTCGTCCCGCCTTGAGGTCCTCCTCGACGCTGGCGCGCTGCTCCTTGCTCACCGACCCGTGGTGCGCCCGGGCGATCTCCGGGAGGGCGCCTCCGGTGGCCCCTGCCTGCGCCATCATCTGGGCCGGCGGCCCGGGCGTGGGCGCCTCGGCGTCGTCGGGAGGGTTCCGCCGCTGCTCGGCCACTTCGTTGAGCCGCGCAGTCAACCGCTCGGCCAGCCGCCGCGAGTTGACGAACACGATGGTGGAGCGATGGGCCTCCACCAGGTCGACGATCCGCTCCTCGACGTGGGGCCACACCGACGTACGCGGCTGCCCGCCGGCCGCCGAGCCGGACCGCTCACCGGTCTCCGCACCCAGGGTAGAAAGGTCCTCGACGGGGACGACGACTTCGAGCTCGACCGTCTTCCGCGCTGCGGGCTGCACCACGGTCACCGGGCGGGTGGCGCACAGGAAGCGGGCGACCTCGTCGACCGGTCGCACCGTCGCTGACAGTCCGACGCGCCGCGCGGGGGCGTCGAGCAGCGCATCCAGTCGCTCGAGGCTGACGGCCAGGTGAGCGCCGCGCTTGGTGCCGGCTACCGCGTGTACCTCGTCGATGATGACCGTCTCGACCCCGCGCAGCGTCTCCCGAGCTCGTGAGGTGAGGAGCAGGAACAGCGACTCTGGAGTTGTGATGAGCACGTGCGGCGGGTGAGTCGCGAGTCGGCGGCGCTCCTCCGGCGGGGTGTCGCCCGAGCGGATGGCGACGTCGACCTGCGGTACCGGCAGTCCGAGCCGCCGCGCCGCGTGCTGCATGCCGGTCAGCGGGGCGCGCAGGTTGCGTTCGACGTCGACGGCCAGCGCCTTGAGTGGAGAGACGTAGAGGACCCGGCAGCGGCGCGCATCGTCGGCCGGCGGATCAGCGGCCAGCCGGTCCAGCGACCACAAGAACGCGGCCAAGGTCTTTCCCGAACCGGTGGGGGCGACGACCAGGGCATCGGCACCGGAGCCGACCGCCTGCCACGCCCCGACCTGGGCCGCTGTCGGCGCCGCGAAGGCGCTGGCGAACCAGGCGGACGTTACGGCGGAGAAGCGCCCCAGCGGCGACTCATCCTCGTCGGTCATCTGCGCAGTCTCTCGCGCCGCACTGACAATCCGCCCGCCAGCGGTCAGCCGGCCACCGCCATCCGCCGCCCGCCAGCGGACCACCCGCCACCCGACCACCCGCCACTCCTCGCGACTTGTCAGGCGGAGCGGGCGCTATAGCGCACGGAATGCCTGACAAGTAGGCCGGGCCGCGTGTGGGCATACTGGGGCGATGCGCATGTCCGACTTCTGGGACCGGATGCGACGCCAGTTCGGTACGGCGTACGCCGACTCCTATGCCCACGACGTCGTACTCGCCAATCTGAGCGGCCGAACCGTGCACGAGGCCCTCGCCGCGGGGGTGGCGGCCAAGGACGTGTGGCGGGCCGTGTGCGAGGTCGTCGACGTTCCGGTGAAGCTGCGATGACCCTCGACCCGGGGCGCGACGACGAGCGCGGCCAGCACATCGTCGACGTACTCGTCGAGGCCTTCCGCGACTTGATGGAGGCGGACCCGCAGGCGTTCCGCCGCAAATTCCGCAAGATGGCGGCCGAACCTTTCGCGTTCTACCGCGGCAGCGCGCCGCTGTTCTACGCCGACGTCGCCAACCTCGACGACCCGTACGCCGACGAGCGCACCAGCCGGATCTGGATACAGGGCGACCTGCACGCGGAGAACTTCGGCACCTACTTGGACGGCGAGGGTTACCTCATCTTCGACGTCAACGACTTCGACGAGGCCTACCTCGGC
>JBBSMJ010000202.1:0-3496 GCA_038233235.1 Actinomycetes bacterium
CTTCCTCAGCTCCCTGCCGAGCATCACCGCGGGGGCCTACTCCCTGGTGCCGAAGTCGCGGCGCACCAGAGTTCAGCTGCTGGGTGACGAGACCCTCGGCCGCGTTGGTGGTTACGTCAGCGGTGCCGGCATCGTGGCGAGTTGCGCAGGCATCTCGACGTTCGTGTTCCTGGAGATCATCGGGCTCCGCGAGTACGCGCTCGCGCTGGCCCTGCTGGTGGCGCTGTTCGACCTCATCCCGATGATCGGCGCGACGCTCGGCGCAGCCATTGTCACGGTGGTTGGGCTCGTCGACTCGCTGACTATGGGCGTGGCCTGCCTCATCTTCTTTGTGATCTACCAGCAGCTGGAGAACTACGTCATCTATCCGCGGGTCATGAAGCGCTCTGTCGATGTCCCCCCGGCGCTGACGGTAATTGCGGCGCTGCTGGGTGGTGCGCTGCTCGGGGTGGTCGGCGCCTTGCTCGCAATTCCCACCGCCGCGTCGCTGTTGCTGATCATTCGGGAGGTTGTCGTCCCCCGGCAGGAACAGAGCTGAGCGCGGGGCAAAGGTCTCGCGCGCGGGGTCAGCCCGCGGGGGTCAACGGAGTCAGTCGGTGGCCGTCGTGGCTGGCGGCGGTCCCTCCCACACCGTGGGCAACGGAAGGGCAGCGGGCGCGACACGTTGTACGACCTCGTCGAGGACGCGCTGCACGAAGCCTTCGCCCACCCACAGGTGCTTGGCTTCGGCGACCCCTATGACCACGGCCTGCGGGACCCGGGCAAAGCGCTCCCGCGCCTCCGCCGGCCGCAGGAAGTCGTCGTACTCAGGCACCAGCGCAACGAGCGGCTTGCCGGACCGACCCCAGGTGTCCAGATCGTCCTCCGTCGTGTGCCGCAGCGGCGGGGAGAGCAGGATCGCTCCCTCGACCGCCGGGTCACACCCGTACTGCAGCGCCAGATCCGTGCCGAACGACCAGCCCAGCAGCCAGCGCCGCGGCAGCCCCTCGAACTCGGCGTACTCGATGGCGGCAGCCACGTCGAAACGCTCCGGCTGACCGCCGCCGAACTCGCCCTCGCTGCGCCCGGCCGCAGACACCGTGCCACGAGTGTTGAAGCGGAGTACCGCCACCCCGGCCAATGCCGGCAGCCGCCACGCGGCCTTGCGGAACAGGTGACTGTCCATCATCCCGCCCTCGGTGGGCAGCGGGTGCAAGGTGAGCAGCGTGGCCACCGGCGGGCGGTCCAGCGGCGTCGCGAGCTCGCCGACGAGCCGCAGCCCGTCGGCGGTGTGCAGGGCCAGCGGCGTACGCCGGGCCGGCAGCACCGTGTTGGCGCGGATCTCCTGGCTCACCGGCGCCGGTCCCGTACCGGTCGGTGACGTCCCCGCCAGCAGGCGGTGTGCCAGTGTCGCCGCGCGTCGAGTCCGTCGCGGAGCGGCCAGACGACGACGTGCGGGGTGGCAGGTCGAATCTCGTGATCGCAGCCTGGGCAGCGGTACGCGGCGGCGGCAGCGGAACCGGTGACCGCACGCACCGACCAGTCCTCGCCGTTCCAGATCTCCACCCGCTCGGTCGGCACCGCGGCGATCGGTGGCTCTCTGTCCGGGCATTGACTCGCGGAACGACGGCTGCGCCGGGCTCTCATCCGCCCGCCGTCCCAGCCCGTACGCCGCGCCCGGCCGCCACCACCTGGCGCAGTAACGCCGGCGGCATGTGCCCCGGCTCCGCCGTCTCGGCGTGCAGGGACTCCAGAACGGCGAGCAGCCGCCCCGGCCCCAGCCGATCGACCAGGGCAATCGGCCCGTCCGGGTAACCGCAGCCGGCCGTCATGGCGGCGTCGACGTCGTCGGCGCCGGCGTAGCCGGACCCCACCATGCGCACCGCGTCGCCGAGCTGCGCGGCGAGCAGCCGGTCCACCACGCGTCCGGCCCGGTCGGCGCACACGACCGGATGAAGACCCAGCCGGCTCATGGTCGCCACTGCGGTGTCCACCGCGCCCGGAGAGCTGGTCACCACCCGCACCACCTCGACCAGCCGCGGCGTGGGAGCGTCGGAAACGTGTACGCCGACCACGTCGCCCGCCCGTCCGGTCCTGGCCGCGTCGACAGCGAGTGGACGACTCCCCGGGAGCAGCGCGAGCACCGCACCCGCCGGGACGCTTGCCCCGAGAACGTCGAGCCGGTCGTCGGCCGAGGCCACCACGAGTCCGCAATCGCTCAGCTCGTCAGCCAGCCGGGGCGATGCCGGGGGGACCTGGCGGACGCCCAGCCGCCCCTGTGCCGCCGCGGCCAGCGCCGTGGCGTCAGGTGAGTCGCCGACCACAACCATCCGTTCCACCGCGGCGGCGCCGGGTCGGTCCCGAGATGCCTGCTCTCCCGCCTTGTCGGCGTCGTCGGCGTCGTCGGCGTAGTCGTAGAAGCCGCGCCCGGTCTTCCGGCCGAGGCGGCCGGCCGCGACCAACTGCCGCAAGAGCGGGTCAGCCGCGTGCAGGCGGTTGCCCGACTCGGCGTACATCGTCTCCAGGATGTCGACGGCAACGTCGAGTCCGACCAGGTCGAGCAGCGCCAACGGACCCATCGGCAGGCCGGCGCCCAGCGTCATCGCCGCGTCGAGGTCGTCGCGTCCGACGTGGCCGGTGGCGAAGAGGCCGACCGCCTGGTTGAGGTAGCCGAACAGCAAGGCATTGGCGACGAACCCCGCCCGGTCGGTGACGACCACCGGTGTCTTGCCCAGCCCTTCGGCGACGAGCCGGGCCCGGCGGGAGGCTGCCGGGTCGGTGACGACCGTGGTCACCACCTCCACCAGCCGCATTACCGGGGCCGGGTTGAAGAAGTGCATGCCCACGACGCGTTCCGGCCGCTTTGTCCCGGCGGCCAGCCGGGTCACCGACAGCGAGGAGGTGTTGGTCGCCAGCAGGGCGGCTGGTCCGCACACCGCATCGAGTCGGGCGAACACCTCCTGCTTCAGCGACAGCCGCTCCGGGACGGCCTCGACCACGATGTCTGCAGCCGCCAGATCTTCCAGCCGGGAGGACAGCCGCACGCACCGGAGCAGCGCTGTCCGGTCCTCCTCGGCCAGTCGCCCGCGAGACACCGCGCGGCCGGTCGACCGCTCGAGATGGGCGCGGCCAAGCGCAACAGCGTCATCGGTAACGTCGACCCCGGTCACCGCGATGCCGGCGCGCGCGAACACCTCCACGATCCCGGCACCCATCGTGCCGAGCCCCACCACGCCCGCCGCCGCGAGTGATGGTGACTCGTCCGGCATGGTTCGGCTCCTGTTAGGTCCGCATTCGGTGGGCGGCCAGTCTCGCACCGGAGCGCACCGGTGCTGCTGGGGGGACTACGGTGGCGGGCCGTGCGTCTGGTCATCGCCCGCTGCACCGTCGACTACGTCGGCCGGCTCACCGCCCATCTCCCCTCGGCCACCCGCCTGGTGCTCGTCAAGGCAGATGGATCGGTGTCGGTGCATGCCGACGACCGCGCCTACAAGCCGTTGAACTGGATGAGTCCGCC
>JBBSMJ010000203.1:0-3495 GCA_038233235.1 Actinomycetes bacterium
GGTGTCGCGGCGGTCGACATCGTGTCCGGCGACGTACCAGCGCCCGTGCCAGCAGACGACACCCCACGGCTCCAGCCGGCGTTCCGTCGAGGTGGGGCTGCCGGGCGTCCGGTAGGGAAAGGTCACCGGTCGCGCCTCGCGCACCGCCTCCCACAGTGGCAAGAAGGCCGGCTCGCGGGTCTCCACCCGCGGCTCGATGCCGGCGGGGGTGACCTCGCCGGTGCGTACGCCGGCAGCTTCCAGCTTCAACAGCGCCGAGGACGCCGCGCCGGCGATGCTGGCCTGCTGCCAGGCGCGGGCGGCGAGCCCCAACACCGCCGCCTCGTCCGCGGCGAGGGAGATGTCCGGCAGGGCGTAGGAGTCGCGGGCGATGCGGTAGCCGACCTCGTCGTCGAAAAGGACGTCGTTGCTGCCTGTCTCGAGCGGGATGCCGAGCTCGCGCAGCTCCTCCTTGTCTCGCTCGAAGGCGCGCTTGAACGCCTCCTCGGACTCGGCGTAGCCGGGAACGGCCGTACGGACCTGCTCCGCGCTGAGGAAGCGCCGCGTCGCGAGCAGGCAGATGACCAGGTTGAGCAGTCGCTCGGTCTTGCGCGCCGACACGTCGGTCACGCTAGTCGACGCAGCGCCGCTAGCCTGCGCAGGTGATCCGGTGGCGGCGTGGCATCGTCGACGCCCTGCACCGGGAGTGGGCCGGCGCGATCGAGCTCGGCGTCACCGTCGACGGGGGCGAGTCGCGGCTCGCGCTGGCCTACCCGGGCCTGGTCGGGCGGCCGGAGCCCGGCGACACGGTGCTGCTCAACACCTCCGCGCAGGACCTGGGCCTGGGCACTGGCGGCTACGCCCTGGTCGTCGCCCTTCCCGACAATCCCCCGCCGTACGGCCCGGATCGCCCCGGCCATGTCGTCAAGGCGCGCTACACCCCGCTGCAGGTGCGGGTGCCGGCGATCGACGAGCAAGGCTCGGCCCACTACGAGCTGCTCCGCGACGCCGACGACCTGGCCGGTCTCCCGGTCGTGGTGGCCGATCTGCACTCCGCGCTGCCAGCGGTACTCGCCGGCGTACGGGCTGATGCCCCGCAAGCCCGGGTGGCCTACGTGATGACCGACGGCGGGGCGCTGCCGCTGTGGTTCTCCCGGACCGTCGCCGTGCTGCGCGGTGCCGGTGTCCTCATCGGCACCGTCACGGTGGGGCAGGCCTTCGGCGGCGACGAGGAGGCGGTCACCCTGCACAGCGGGTTGCTCGCCGCCCGGCATGTCCTGGATGCCGACGTGGTGGTGGTCACCCAGGGCCCGGGGAACATGGGGACCGGTACTCGGTGGGGTTTCTCCGGGGTGGCCTGCGGAGAGGCGGTCAACGCTACCGCCACGTTGAACGGACGGCCGGTGGCGGCGTTGCGGATCTCCTCCGCCGACGGGCGCGCGCGGCACCGCCCGGTCAGCCACCACAGCCTGACGGCGTACGGCCGGGTCGCGCTGGCCCCCGCCGACATCGCGGTCCCGACGCTCGACGAGCCGCTGCACACCGAGGTGGCCGCGGCGATCGCGCCGCTGGCCGACCGTCACCGGCTCGTCGACGTGCCGCTGGCCGGGCTGGAGGGCGCGCTACGGGCCTCCCCGGCCGAGCTGGGCACGATGGGACGCAGCTTCGACGAGGACCCCGCCTACTTCCTGGCCGCCGCCGCTGCGGGTCGGCATGCAGCCGCGCTCGTCGGCTGAGTCAGTAGCAGCCAGGCGGGCAGGGACGGCTCAGGCGGTCGCGCCGTACGACGCAAGGACGTCGACCACGAAGACGAGGGTCGCGTTCTTCTCGATGCCGCCCTCGGGGTTACCCTGCGGTCCGTAGCCCTTGTCCGGCGGGATGACGAGCAGCACCCGACTGCCCGCCGGTACGCCGACCAGCGCCTCGTCCCAACCGGGGATCACCTGGCCCACTCCGATGGGGAATGCGGCGGGCGCTCCCCGCTCCCAGGAGGAGTCGAAGGTCTTGCCGTCGTCCCAGGTGAGCCCGGTGTACTGGGCGACCAGCAGCTGACCCTGCTCGACCGGCGCCCCGTCGCCACGCAGCAGGGTGGTGACCGACAGCTTCTTCGGCGGTTTGCGCCCCTTGGGCACGGTGACCTCGGGGGCCCCCGCGGAGTCGCCGCTGACCTGGGGCAGCCCCGCTGCCGGCGTGTCCGCCGGTTCTCCGGTCGCTGCGGCGTCGGCGGCGTGGCGACCGATGACGTCGAGCAGGAAGACCAGCGTGTCGTCGCCCTTGATGCCGGCCTGCGGGTTGCCCTGTGGGCCGTAGCCCTTGTCCGGCGGGATGGACAGCAGCACCCGCGAACCGACCTTGGCACCGACGAGGCCTTCGTCCAGGCCCTTGATGACCTGGCCGGAGCCGATCGGCAGCGCGATGGGCTGCCCGCGGTCGTAGGAGTTGTCGAAGACCTTGTCTTCTTTCCAGGTCTGGCCCAGGTAGTCGGCCACCATGAGGTCGCCCATGGCGATCGCCTCGCCGTCACCCTCCTGCAGCGTCTCGACCACGAGTTCCTTGGCCGGTGGGGTGTCGGGCGCGTCGATGGTGGGCTTGCTGCCCACCGCACCGACGACCTTCGGGAGCGTGCCGGGAGCGGCCGATTGGCTGGCCGAAGCCTGACTCGTGGGCGTCCCGCCAGCCTGGTCAGCCGGCTCGCCGTCCTGCCCGCAGGAGACGAGGAACAGGACAGGCAACACCAGCAGACCGGCACGACGGCGCACGGGAACCCCAGAACTAGACGGTGGACGACCTCCACCCTAACTCGGCGCCAGCGTTCCTCCGGCGGCTAGGGCCGGGTCCAGGTGGCGCCCCCGTCGGAGGTGACGAATGTGTCCGCGCCGGCGCGGAGCATCCCGGTGACCTCGTCGACGAAGTCGAGACCCACCTCGGCCCCGGGATCGCCGACGTCCTCCACGCAGGCGGCGTCACTCCAGCTGACCCCGGCGTCGGTGGTGGCGAGCAGCCTGATCCCTGGGCACGCGGGATCGTCGGTCGCTGCCGCGAAGCCGGCCGCGATGGCGGGAAAGGAGATGGCCACGGCACTGATGGGGGCACCCGCCTGCCAGGTGCGGCCGCTGTCGCCGGTGCGGTAGATCGGCTCGCCGACGCACAGGGCGAAGCCGCGGTCCAGGCTGATCCCCTCGAGGTGGCGCACCGGTGCGCCACCTCGACACGGTGACTCGATGTCGCCGGCGGGCGAGTGCAGGATCGAACGACCGTCGGGGTCGCTGCCGGCGTACCAGATGCCCACGGCATCGGGGGCCCGCGTCCACGTCCGCCCGAGATCTGAGCTGCGGAAGGAGCGGCCGGCGCACCTCGCGTTCGCTCCCACCGCGCTCAGCGCACCCGGTTGTGGCGCCGCCAACGCGAAGAGCGCACCCCTCGGGGGGGCGATGTCCATCCAGGTCCGACCACCGTCATCGCTGATGCGCAACTCTGCACCGCCCGCGGCGCACGAGCCCGGCGCGCGAGACTCGA
>JBBSMJ010000204.1:0-3478 GCA_038233235.1 Actinomycetes bacterium
GAGGTGGTCGCGTTCGAACGCGGGCGCCACTCGTCCTACAGCGCCTGCGGCATCCCCTACTGGGTGTCCGGGGACGTCGACGACGTCGAGGACCTCGTCGCCCGCACGCCCGAGCAGCACCGGGCCAACGGCATCGACCTGCGCATGCGCACCGAGGTGGAAGGCATCGACCTGAACGCGGGTGAAGTCTCCGCGCGGTCGCTGGAGGACGGCGCCTCCGAGCGCGTGGCGTTCGACGAGCTGGTGATCGCGACCGGTGCCGTACCGGTTCGTCCTCCCTTGGAGGGTGTCGACTCCGCGGGCATCTTCGGCGTACAGACCCTCGACGACGGCGAGCTGCTCCTCGATGCCTTGCGGTCCCGCGGACCGCGCCGCGCTGTCGTCGTCGGCGCCGGCTACATCGGGGTGGAGATGGCCGAGGCGATGGTGCAGCGCGGCCTCGAGGTGACGATGGTCGACCAGGCGGACGAGCCGATGACGACCCTCGACACCGACATGGGCAAGTACGTGCGCGAGGCCATGGAGGGGATGGGCATCGGCGTCCGAACGGCGACACCGGTGAAGGCGTTCGAGACCTCCAACGGGTGGGTGAGCGGGGTGGTGACGGAGGAGGAGAAGCTGCCCGCCGACATCGTCGTACTCGGGCTCGGAGTCCGACCCAACACCGAGCTGGCCAAGGACGCCGGCCTGCCGCTGGGTCGCTACCGCGGGCTGCTCACCGATCTGCGCATGCGGGTCAGCGGCTGCGAGAACGTGTGGTCGGGCGGGGACTGTGTGGAGAGCCGCGACCTGGTCTCCGAGGAGTTTCTGCACGTCCCGCTCGGCACCCACGCCAACAAGCAGGGGCGCGTCATCGGCACCAACATCGGCGGCGGCTATGCGACCTTCCCCGGCATCGTGCGTACGGCGGTGAGCAAGGTGTGCGACCTGGAGATCGCCCGCACCGGGTTGCGAGAAGCCGACGCCACCCGCATCGGGTTCCGTTACGTCGCGGTGACCGTGGACTCCACCTCGCGGGCGGGCTACTTCCCCGGCGCTGCCCCGCTGCGGATCAAGATGCTCGCCGAGCACCGGTCCGGACGGCTGCTCGGCGTGCAGATCGTCGGCGGCGCCGGCTCGGCCAAGCGGATCGATACCTGCGCCGTCGCCCTGTGGAACCAGATGACGGTCGAGGAGATGACCGCCCTCGATCTGGCGTACGCACCACCGTTCTCCCCCGTATGGGACCCGGTGCTCATCGCTGCCCGGAAGGCCGCCGACCGGCTGGCCGAGGGGTGAGATGGTGCCGTCGTTTTCGGCGTACGCGGTTGGTGGGAGGATGACCGCAGGAGCGTTACCTGCCTCCTTTCGCTGACCCTGCTTGATCCCGCTTGATCCAGGAGCCGACGATGCCGATCGCCACCCCCGAGGTCTACGCGCAGATGCTGGACGCGGCCAAGGAGGGCGGCTACGCCTTTCCGGCCATCAACGTCACCTCCTCCCAGACGCTCAATGCCGCGTTGCGCGGCTTCGCCGAGGCGGAGAGTGACGGCATCGTGCAGGTATCGACCGGCGGAGCGGAGTTCCTCTCCGGGGCGTCGGTGAAGGACATGGTTGCCGGGGCGGTGGCGCTCGCCGAGTATGCCAAGGTGGTCGCCAAGAACTATCCGGTGTCCGTTGCGCTGCACACCGACCACTGTCCGCAGGACAAGCTCGACGGCTACATGCGCCCGCTCGTCAGGCTGTCCCAGGAGCGGGTCGGCGCCGGGCAGGACCCGATCTTCCAGTCGCACATGTGGGACGGCTCGGCGGTCGAACTGGAGGAGAACATCCGCATCGCCGACGAGTTGCTGGCCGAGTGCACCAAGGCAAAGATCGTGATGGAGATGGAGATCGGCGTCGTCGGCGGGGAAGAAGACGGCGTCTCCAACGAGATGAACGAGAAGCTGTACACGTCACCGGCCGACATGCTTCGGGTCGCGGAGGTGCTCGGCACCGGTGAGAAGGGCCGCTACCTGCTGGCCGCTGTGTTCGGCAACGTGCACGGCTCGTACAAGCCGGGAGTCGTGAAGCTCAAGCCCTCGATCCTAAAGGAGGGGCAGGAGTTCGTCGGCGAGAAGCTCGGCAAGGACAAGCCGTTCGACCTCGTCTTCCACGGCGGCTCGGGATCGGTCCTCGACGAGATCCACGAGACGCTGGGCTACGGCGTGGTGAAGATGAACGTCGACACCGACACGCAATACGCCTTCACCCGCCCGATCGCCGACCACATGTTCACCAATTACGATGGGGTGCTCAAGGTCGACGGCGAGGTCGGCAGCAAGAAGGTCTACGACCCCCGCTCGTACGGAAAAGCGGCGGAAGCCGGGATGGCGGCGCGCGTCGTCCAGGCCTGCGAGGACTTACGCTCCGCCGGCCGCAAGCTCGCCAGCTAGCGGCTGGCGGCTGGCGGCGCTCGCCGGGTCGCCGCCTCGGCCGCGCTCCTTCAGCGCCCGGTTGTCCGCCCCGCCCGGTTGTCCGCAGCGCCCGGTTTCCCGCAGCGCCCGGTTGTCCGCAGCGCCCGGTTGTCCGCCCCGCCCAGTTACCGCCCCGCCCGGTTTCCGCCCCGCCCAGTTGTCCGCCCGCCTCACTCGGACCCGCGGCGGAAGTTGATCAGAGTTTCCCGGTCTACGACGATGCGCTGTCCGTTTCGTCCCGGTCTCCTTGGTCGTACAGCGGGAGACCCTGATCATCTTTGAGCCGCGTCCTGGCCGGGATTTTTCCGGGTGGGTTCTCCCGCCCGCCGCCTCGACGGGGCCCTACTGCGGGTCTCTGTCGCTCGGCATCTGCCATGCCGCAGGCTGAAGTTGATCAGAGTTTCCCGGTCTACGACGATGCGCTGTCCGTTTCGTCCCGGTCTTCTTAGTCGTACGGCGGGAAACCCTGATCATCTCCGAGGAGGTGCGGAAGTTGCCTGTGGATGACGCGTGCAGCACCGGCGCGTTTTCCGGCACCGTGACCGGTTATGTACGCGCAACTGGCGGCGGTCGCTGCCCGCAACGGAGGGCCGTTCACCGCCGCGGAGGCCTACCAGGCCGGGTTCCGGCCGGCCGACGTACGCCGGCTACTGGCACAGGGCAGCTGGCAGCGACTCGGCCGCTCGGTCTACGTCGACGCCGCGTTGCTGCGTGCCTGCGCCAGCGACCCGGCGAGGCGGCACGCGTTCGACGTTGCGGCTGCGCTGCTACGGCTTCGTACGCATGGCCGAAGCGCCCCGGTGGGCAGTGCCGCGGTGGGCGGCACCGCCGTGGGCAGTGCCGCGGTGGGCAGCCGAGAATCCGCCGCCCGGCTGCTGCGGCTGAGCTTCCTGACCGAGCCTTCGCCCGAGGTACGGCTCACCCGGGACTCCGGCCACGCCGACGGAGGGAAGCTGCGGCGCGCGGCGCTTCCCGCCCACCACGTGACTCGGGCGCATGCGGTGCCGATCACCTCGGGGGCGCGCACCGTCGTCGATCTGGCC
>JBBSMJ010000205.1:0-3453 GCA_038233235.1 Actinomycetes bacterium
GTTCGTCTAGTGAGACGGCCGAGTGGCGCTGGACTGACTTGGCGAGAGGGGGCCTCCTGGCTCGTCGGATTGAGCTCGGAAGGCGCGCTGCGGCTGACGTCGGTCGGTGTGGCTCCGGGGATTCCGGTGGCTACGAATTGGACTACTCGTGAGTTAGGACGACCTTGCCGCGTACGTGTCCGGTCTCGACTGCGGCGTGCGCGCGGGCGGCCTCGGCCAGTGGTGCCGCGAGGTGGATCGGCAGGTGCAGGGTGCCGCTGGCGTGCAGCTGGACGAGCTCGGCCAGGTTCGCTGCGTTGCGTTCACCTCCGGGTCGTCGCACGCCGTGCTTCTGCACCGCGCTGTAGTCGGCCAGGGTCCCGATACGGGTGCGGTCGACCCCGAGCTCGAGTGAGACGGAGACGGCGTCCCCACCGGCGCAGTCGAGCACGACGTCAACGCCGGCGGGTGCCAGAGCCCGGACTCGGTCGACGAGGCCGTCGCCGTAAGCGACGGGGGTGATCCCCCACGCGGCCAGATGCTCGTGGTTGCCGGGGCTGGCGGTCCCGATCACTGTGGCGCCCCACTGGCGCGCCAGCTGGACGGCCACGGTGCCGACGCCACCTGCGGCGGCGTGGACCAGCAGCGTGTCGCCGGCGCGCACATTCAGGTCACGTAGCGCGTTCAGGGCGGTCTGTCCCGAGGCGGATGCTTAGTCGGTGCCGAAGCTGTGGGACGACACCATCGATGCCCATCGCCATGCGGTCCGCGAGGCGACCTAGGACACCACCGCTGCACTGGTCGCCGAACATGGCCTGACATCGGTGACGATGTCGCAGATCGCCAAGGAAGCGGGCGTCGGGCGGGCCACGCTCTACAAGTACTTCCCTGACATCGACTCGATCCTGGTCGCGTGGCACGAACGTCAGGTCACCAGGCATCTCGACCAGCTCGCCGCAATCCCGAGATCAGGCCGGCGCCACAGGCCAGCGGCTCGAAGGCGTCCTGCACGCCTATGCGCTCAGGTCCTTCCACCGACACGGCAGCGAGCTCGCAGCACTCCTGCACCAAGGCGAGCACGTCGTCCGTGCGCAGCAGCACCTCAACGACTTCCTGCGAGATCTGCTGGCCGAGGCGCAAGAGCCGGCGATCTCCGTAACGATGTCGCGCCCGACGAACTTGCGAACTATTGCCTGCACGCGCTCGCCGCAGCCGGCAGCCTGCCGACGAAGGCAGCTGTCCGACGGCTCGTCGCCGTCACGCTGGCCGGTTTACGCGCGACAGGTTGAACAGCTCCTCCCACGACGCCCTATGCCCGGTGGCCCTGGCGGGCCTGCCAGCGAGGACGGAGGCACCGATTCAGCTGCCCCTCGACGAAGTCCCGGAGCAGTCCCGCAAGTCGCTAGCCTGACCCCGCCAGGGTGGGGAACTTTCGATGAGTAGCCCTGAGAATCCAGCGAGCGCGATCAACTCGGAGCGGTCAGGAGGTCGGCGCCTGGTCGGCCGGCCCCTGCTGCAGGTAGGTGGTGCGGTGCCCGCGGTCCGAGATCGACTGAACCTGGCCGTCGCTGTCCCGCTCCACGCGCGGTGGCGCGTCGGGATCGCCGGACGACTCCTCAAGCAGGCGGCCGTCGTCGGGGTCGAGCAGGTACGTGTGATCGCCCCTGCGAATGGCGGTGCCCGTCCGGCCGGCCGCGTCGGTGGCCGGTCCGACCAGCTCCACGCCCGGCACCCGGGCGGCCACCTGCCACAGCGCCCGGCGCAGCGGAGGCGGAGCGGGGCTCTCCCGGAGCAAGTCGCCGACGATGACGAACAGTTCGGTGTCGTCATCCGGTCCCGCCCCGCGGATGCCGTCCCGCAGCCGCTGCTCGAGGGCAGCCGGGTCCGTCGGCAGCGCGTAGATGTCGTCCCACGACAGCGAGGTACCGCCTGCGGCGAAGCTCGCGACCTCGATCGGGATCATCCGGTCGCCTCGCACCCCGGGGTCGCGGAGCACGCCCGGGGAGCGGTGGCCCAGCCAGATCTCGCGCCGCACGTCCTCGCGCCGCACGTCCTCGCCTCCGCGGCGGTAGGTCGAGACGGAGTGCCAGTACGCCGCGTCCGGCCAGCCGCCCTCTTGCTCCCCCGCCGCGTCGCCGGCGCGCAGCAGCACCTCCGCCGCGGCCGCGCTGGCCCGCGGTGGGGCACCACCGAGGTCCAGCGCCGGACCGGCGACGAGGGCGAGGCTGGCCGCACCGGCGACAAGGGCGGCGACGAGCGGCCGCCGCAGGCGATGCGCCCGGGAACGACCGGCGGCCCGGCGGGCAAGATCGGCGCGGGCGCGGTGCCGTCCCGCCTCGTCGTCGAGGAGGAGGCGGCCGCGGGCCAGCACCTCGGGGCTCGGCGGGTCCACCGTCGCGGCGGAGCGGAGCAGCAGGTCGAGGTCCATCGGGTCTCCTAGCGGTCGGCCGCAGACAGCGCGTCGAGCGCGGCCTGGGCACGGGTACGGGCGCGGTGCAGGCGGCTGCGCGCAGCCACCGGGTTGATTTCCAAGGCAGCCCCGGCTTCGGCTGGACTGAGGCCCTCCCAGGCCACGAGCAGCAGTAGCTCGCGCTCCGCGGGAGTCAGGGCGGCGAGGGCCAGCTTCAGGTCGCCGTCTCGGCTCTGCGCGTCCAGGCGGGCGTCGACGGCGTCCCAGTCGACGAGCTCGGCGGGCTCCGCCGCGATGGGGCTGCCGCCCTGGCGGCGGCGGTGGTGGGCCCGCACCGTGTTGCCGGCGATGCCGTACAGCCACGGCAGCGCCGAGCCGCTGGCGTGCGGCCGGACGCGGTGACGGACGCCGAGCGCGGCGAGGAAGACGTCGCCGAGCAGGTCGTCGGCCGCGGCCGCGCCGACCCGGCGGCTGAGGTAGCGGTGCACGGAGGCGGCGTGCCGCTCGTACACCTCGCCCAGAGCCTCGGGCTCAGCCCGGCAGCGGGCCAGCAGGTCGTCGTCGGTCACGGGGTTCACACCCCTCCTATGCCGGACCGGCCCGCAGCGTTGCACGCGACTCCCCACGGCACCGCTGGGCAGGCCGGTGATCACCCCGGAAGCATCGCTCTGCGGGACACCTTGCGCACGGCTACGGATGGCCGCCGAGCGCTTCACCCTCCGCGGCATAGAGGACGTCGACGCCCCTCGCGGACGGTTCTGCCCGCCGTGTGCCACCACGGTGGCATCGTCAAGTCTGGCCAGTTTCGCGCCCGATCGATGGTGAGGTCAGCGGGCAGTACTGCAGGATTACATCCGCGACGGACTGGCAGGCGTGGCACGGCCACTACGACGACCGAGACTCATCCCTGTCACGTCGCTTGGGGATCGGCTGTTGGGACGTGTCCCGCTGGTCGTTCGGGCTCCGGAGCAGCTTCCTGCGGCGCCACAGGGCCGCGACGGGCGTGCGCCCTCTGGGCGCCGGAACCGCTGCTCGCCTTCCCTTGCGCGACGGCGGCAAGGGCA
>JBBSMJ010000206.1:0-3447 GCA_038233235.1 Actinomycetes bacterium
CTCGGGTAGCCAGGCCCGCCGCGCCTGTTTGGCAGCCGCCCGGGCCGCCGTACGCCAGCGGGCCACCCCCTTGCGCGCCCGTTCACCGTCCCAGCTGACGACGCACCGGGCGGCCGACCAGGCGACGATGGCGTCCACCCCCACCTCGGTCATCGCGCTCACCGCCAGTTCGGCGCGCTCCCCCTTCGGCACCGCCTGGACGACGGTCAGCCGGGGCTGCGGCGGCGGCGCCGTACGACGAGAACTGACCCGCAGGTCGAGCGCGTCTCGGCCGACCGCGACCACCACACACTCCGCTACCGACCCGAAGCCGTCGGCCACATCGACCCGCTCCCCCACGTGGATCCTCCGCACCCGGGCGGCGTGGCGCCCCTCCGCACCATCGAGCCGGATCTCGTCCAAGGCGAGGCGGTCTGGGTCCACGAAGAACAGCGGTGGCGTCATCGCCGGGCGTCAGCGAGCGCGGCCGCGCAGCCGCGAGAACAGCCCTGACCCGGCCGCGGCGACCTGAGCGACCGGTCGCTCCTCCCCCCGCAGCTGGGCGAGCTCAGCCAGCAACTCGCGCTGCCGCTCGTCCAGCTTCCCCGGCGTCTCCACCTGCAGGTGGACGTGCAGGTCGCCGCGTCCCGACCCGCGCAGGTGAGTGACGCCCCGGCCGGGAAGCGTGACCACTGTCTCGGACTGGGTGCCCGGCCGGACGTCCACCTGCTCGACCCCGTCGAGGGTGTCGAGGTCGATGACCGTGCCCAGAGCTGCCGCTGTCATCGGCAGGGTGACCGAGCACTGCAGGTCGTCGCCACGACGGGTGAACACCGGGTGCGGGTTCGCAACGATCTCGACGTAGAGGTCACCCGGAGGTCCGCCGGCCGGTCCCACCTCGCCCTCTCCCGCCAACTGGATGCGGTTGCCGGTGTCGACGCCGGGAGGAATCGTCACGGTGAGCGTCTGCTGCGAACGGACCCGCCCTTCCCCAGAACACTCCAGGCACGGGTGCGGGATCACCGTGCCGAAGCCGCCGCACTGTGGGCAGGGGCGCGACGTCATGACCTGACCGAGGAACGACCGCTGCACCTGTTGGATCTCACCGCGGCCAGCGCAGATGTCGCAGGTGCGGGTGTGGGTGCCCGGTGCGGTGCCGCCGCCGCTGCAGGTAGGGCAGACCACTGCTGTGTCGAGCTGCAGCTCGCGTTCAGTTCCGAACACCGCCTCCTTGAGGTCCACGCCGACCCGGATCATGCCGTCCTGGCCGCGCCGTCTCCGGTCCCGTGGGCCGCGGGGCCCTGATGCGCCGAAGAACGCGTCCATAATGTCGCCGAATCCGAACCCCCCGCCGAAGCCTCCGCCGGCTCCGCCGGAGCTGCTCAGCGGGTCGCCACCGAGGTCGTGGATCTGGCGCTTCTGCGGGTCGCGGAGCACTTCGTAGGCGCGGGTGACCTCCTTGAAGCGCTCCTGAGTGGCGGCGTCGGGGTTGACGTCGGGGTGCAGCTCACGGGCCAGCCGGCGGTAGGCCTTCTTGACCTCCTCGGGGGTGGCGTCACGGCGTACGCCAAGTACGGCGTAGTAGTCAACGGGCACGTATGCGGCTCGTCTCTTCTCGTCAGCGGGTCGCGGGTGGCTGGAGGGTGGCCGGGGGCGGCCGGGGGAAAGTCGTGGTCAGGAGCCGGCGAGAATGCCGCCGACGTAGCGGGCAACGGCGCGTACGGCGCCCATCGTGCCGGGATAGTCCATCCGGGTCGGGCCCAGCACCCCCAGCTGGGCGACGGCTTCGTCGCCCGCGCCGTAGCCGCTGTAGACGAGTGAGGTGCCGCTGAGTCCCTCGTGCGCGTTCTCCTGGCCGATGCGCACGGCGACCGACGAGGGATGCGCCGCCTCCCCGAGCAACCGCATGAGCACCACCTGCTCCTCGAGCGCCTCGAGGACGGGGGCGATGGTGTGCGGGAAGTCTTGACCGAGCCGGGTGAGGTGAGCGGTACCGGCGAGCATCACCCGCTCCTCGTGCCGCTCGATCAGCGTTTCCAGCAGCACCGACAGCACACTGGCCACCGTCAGCCGGTCCTCGTCGGCGAACGCGCAGGTCAGGTCGCTCACCGCGCCGGGCACGTCGGCGAGCCGGCGACCGCCGATGACGGAGTTGAGTTTCAGCCGCAGGTCACCCAGCACGTCCTCACCGACCGGACCCGGGGTCTCCACCAGCCGCTGCTCGACCCTGCCGGTGTCCGTGATGACCACGAGCAAGATGCGCGTCGTCGAGATCGGCACGATTTCCACGTGGCGCACGGACGAGCGGTTGAGCAGCGGGTACTGCACCACGGCAACCTGCCGGGTCAGCTGCGCGAGCAGCCGCACCGTGCGGCTCACCACGTCGTCGAGGTCGACAGCGCCGTCGAGGAAGGTCGCAATCGCCCGCCGCTCCGCCACGGACAGCGGCTTCATCGACGCGAGCTTGTCGACGAACAGCCGGTAGCCCTTGTCGGTGGGCACCCGGCCGGCGCTGGTATGCGGCTGGGCGATGTAACCGTCATCCTCGAGCGCGGCCATATCGTTGCGGATGGTCGCCGAGGAAACACCGAGGCTGTGCCGTTCGACCAGCGCCTTGGAGCCGACCGGCTCCTTGGTCGCCACAAAGTCCTCGACGATGGCGCGCAGCACTGCGAGCTTGCGCTCGTCGGGCATGCCTGCCACCTCCTGGCCCCCACTTGGCACTCCGGCGTAAAGAGTGCCAAGTGTACGTCGAGGTAGGTCTACCCTAGGTGCCGCCACAGAAGGAGGGCGTTATGTCACAGCAGCCGTACGACGAGTCGCGCGACCCGAGAGAGGGCCACACTGAGGGTCCGGGCGGCTACCCGCCGCACCCTCCCCCGCCGCCTCCTCCCCCGCCGCAGGGCGGCTGGGGTCCGGGGCCAGCCGGCCCCTCCGCGATGTCGCCCGCCGAGGAACGCAACTGGGCGCTGGGCGCGCACCTCGGTTCCTTCGTGGCGGCGTGGGTCGCGCTCGGACTGCTCTGCCCGCTCGTCGTGCTGCTGGTCAAGGGCAATAGTTCACGGTTCGTCCGCGAGCACGCGGTCGAGTCACTCAACTTCCAGATCACCACGTTGATTGCCGCGTTCGTGTCCTTTGTGCTGGTCTTTGTCGGGATCGGCATCCTCATGCTCATCGCGGTGGGCGTTCTCTATGTAGTGCTCGTGATCCTGGCGAGCGTGGCCGCCAGCAACGGCCAGCCCTACCGCTACCCGGTCAACCTGCGACTGGTGAAGTAGACCGAACCAATCGCTGCTGCCCTCCGCTGATGTCCGCGGTGGGTTATTGCACCCGCGGAGCATCGTCGGTGGGTCCCGCACTCGCGGGTCGGGCGAGCGGGTTCTCGCTGCCTGGACTGCCACCGGCCTGCAGCGCGGTGGCGATGGCGGCGGTGTTGTCGCCGATGCGGAACAGCAGCGCCACCAATTC
>JBBSMJ010000207.1:0-3442 GCA_038233235.1 Actinomycetes bacterium
ATCCTGGGGGCGGAACCGTGGACCGAGGACATGCGAACGGAGATCGAAGGACGCGCCGGGATGCACGCCGTAGATATCTACGGCCTATCCGAGGTCATGGGTCCCGGTGTGGCGCAGGAGTGCGTGGAAACC
This sequence comes from Actinomycetes bacterium, assembly GCA_038233235.1. GTDB lineage: Bacteria > Actinomycetota > Actinomycetes > JBBSMJ01 > JBBSMJ01 > JBBSMJ01. The sequence goes on from JBBSMJ010000207.1 coordinate 133, forward strand.
AAGGATGGGTTGCACGTCTGGGAGGACCACTTCTACCCGGAGATCGTGGATCCGCAGACGCTGCAACCGCTGCCGGACGGCGAGACCGGCGAACTCGTCTTCACCTCGCTCACCAAGGAGGCGATGCCGGTCATCAGGTATCGAACGCGCGATCTGACCCGCCTGCTGCCCGGTACGGCGCGCACCATGCGCCGCATGGGCAAGATCACCGGGCGCAGCGACGACATGGTCATCCTGCGCGGGGTCAATCTCTTTCCCACTCAAATCGAGGAGCTGGTGCTGCGTACACCCGGTCTCGCCCCGCACTTTCAGCTCGTGCTCACCCGACCTGGACGGATGGACGAGCTGACCGTACGCGTGGAGGAACGGTCCGGCGCAGCAGCCGACGAGGGCCAACGGGCGCGCAGTGCTAGAGAGCTCGGAGCCAGCATCAAGCAGCGGATCGGCGTGACCGTACGCGTCGACGTCGTCGAACCGGGTGGAGTGGCGAGGTCGGCGGGCAAGGCAGCGCGCATCGTCGACCGGCGCGCGGAGGGCTGAGCCTCGATGGGGCGCCCCCGCGCGAACGACTACGACGGCAAGCGCCGGGAGATTCTCGACCGCTCAGCCGTGCTTTTCGCCGAACACGGGTTCGCCAGTACCACCGTGTCGATGATCGCCACCGCCTGCGGTGCATCGAAGGGTCGCCTGTACCACTACTACGGCAGCAAGGAAGCGGTCCTGTTCGACCTGCTGGACAGCCACATCCGCAGCCTGCTGGACGCCGTACGCACTGCTGGTGCCACCGGAGGCTCGCCGCACCACCCGCGCACCCGGCTGACGCTTCTCGCCGGTGCGCTGCTGCACGCCTACCGGGACGCCGACGCGAAACACCGAGTGCAGCTCAACGATCTCGGCCGGCTGCCGCTCGCTCAGCAGCGGCACATTCGCGACATGGAGCGGCAGATCGTCGACCTTTTCGCCGCGGCGCTGGTGGACTGCGCGCCCCACCTGCGCGCTACTCCGGCTCACCTCAAACCGGTCACCATGTCGGTGCTCGGCATGCTCAACTGGCAGCACACCTGGTTCCGGGACAGCGGCCCGCTTGCGCTCGACGACTACGCACGGCTGGTGGTCGCCATCGCGCTCGACGGCATCTCGCTCCGGCCGGAGGACGTCAGTGCGAGTGCCGCCGATCGTCGTCGCGCGCGGCGCGTACCTTCGACACCGTCGACGGGTCGCACAGTCCGAGTCCGCTGAGGAAGACGGCCGCGTCGGAGGTATCCGCACAGGTGATCGCCGCCACGTCGAGCCGCCCCAACTCGGTGAGTGCCGCATGCACCGCGCGGGCGCGTGGGCTGCCCGGTGGGGTGACGTCCCGGACGACCACGGCGGCGACTCGTCCGGGATGAGCGAGGGCTGCGTCCCGGTAGATCTCCGCATCGCGTTGCCCGCTGTCGCCGATCATGACCAGCCGCATCCGCGGGTAGGTCGCCAACAACATCTCCAGCCGCTCCCGCTTGTGCCCGCCGTCGTGGCCGCGCAGCAGGCCGGTGTGACTGAGCCCCCAGTCCATGAGGAACAACGGACCGCGGGGCAGCCAGTGCCTGTCGAGGAACTCGGTCAGCAGGTCGTGCAGGTTCCACGGGCTGGTCGACAGGTAGAACACCGGCACCGAACTCGCCGGCACCGTCTCCGCTGGCACCGTCTCTGCTGGACCGTCGGCTAGCGCGCGGTAGAGCGCACCGACCCCCGGCCACGGCACCCGGGTGGCAGCGTTGCCGAGCAATACGGTCCGCGCGGCCACCAGCAGGTTGGTCACGCCGCTGTGCAACACGGTGTCGTCGAGGTCGCTGACGACACCGAGCGGTGCGTCCGCCAGCACCACGAGGACGTCCGCGGACCAGCGCCGTCCGGTCCCCTGCACCTGCGGCGCCACCGGCTCGACATCGGCCGAGTGCCAACCGGGCGACAGCGCGAGACCGTCGACCTGTGCGGCGTAGTAGCCGTCGTTGTCGCTGACTGCCCGCGCCGTACCCGATCCGATCGTGAGCTGCAGATCGACGCCCGGAACCTCCCGACTTGCCACCCGCTGCAGGGTGGCCCGGACGTTGCGCCACCATCGGTCGGCGGAGCGGGCGCCGGTCGGTGCCAGTCGTTCGAGTACCCGACCGGTCAACCACACCTGATCCGGTCGTCCCCACCCCCGGTAGGGAACGACGATGATCGGACCGATGAGTCCCAGCCGCCGGCGCCATGACCGGATCAGCGCGTCCTGCCGGTCCTCCAGCGTGTCGAGGGTGCGGTAGATCTTCGTCCGCGCTGCCTCCCACGACCCGGTCATCGACCGAGCCGCAGCCGAGCGACCTCGTACAGCGCGATGCCGGCGGCGACCCCGGCGTTGAGCGACTCCGCCCGCGTCCCGATCGGGATCCGCGCCCGCAGGTCGCAGGTTTGACCCACCAGCCGGGAAAGCCCCCGCCCCTCTCCGCCGACGACCAGCACCAAGGGATCTGCGCCCACCTCCAGCGCGTCGACGTCCACCTCGCCGTCGGCGGCCAACCCCACGACGAACATCCCGGCCGCCTGGTAGTCCTTGAGTGCGCGAGTCAGGTTGCCTGCCCGGGCCACCGGGACCCGGGCCAGCGCTCCAGCGCTGGCCTTCCACACGGCCGCAGTGACGCCGGCCGAGCGGCGCTGCGGGATCAGCACCCCGGTGCCGCCAAAGGCGGCGACCGAACGAATCACTGCGCCTAGGTTGCGCGGGTCGGTGACCCCGTCGAGCGCCACCACCAACGGCACCTCCGCGCGATCCATGGCGCGGGTGACGAGATCAGCCGGCTCGATGTAGTCGTACGCCGGCACCTGCAGCGCCAACCCTTGATGGACGGCCGCACCGGTCAACCGGTCCAACTCCGGCCGCGGCAGCTCGAGCAGCGCCAAACCACGGTCACTGGCCAGCCGTACCGCCTCCCGCAGCCGGTCGTCAGCCTCCGCGCGCTCGGCGACGTACAGCGTGTTGGCCGGCGCGCCGGCGCGCAGCACCTCGACCACCGCATTCCGCCCGACCACGATCTCGGGAACATCCCCCGCCCCACTGCGGCGGCCCTGCTTCGGGGGCTTGCCCGCCGACCTCGAAGGGGTACGCCGGCTGGCGGGACTCGCCCGGCCCTCGGCGGCGGCCCGCCGTGCAGCGGGATGGCCCGGGCGTGACTCGGCCGGCGGCGTGGGGCCACGACCGCTCAACCGACTCCGTCGCTGGCCCCCCGATCCCTGCGCTGCACCCTTGCGATGGGAGCCCGGCTTCGCCCCCCGGCCACCCTGTCCACCG
>JBBSMJ010000208.1:0-3441 GCA_038233235.1 Actinomycetes bacterium
GACGACGACGCGGACATCTTCGAGCACGAGCTGACCCACGCCCTGCTGCACCAGGTGTTCAGCTTCAACTCGCCAGTGTGGTTCAACGTCGGCACGAGCTCCCCGCAACAGGTTTCGGCGTGTTTCATCTTGGCCGTCGACGACACGATGGACTCGATCCTCAACTGGTACCGCGAGGAGGGGCTGATCTTCAAGGGCGGCTCCGGAGCGGGCCTGAACCTTTCCCGCATCCGCTCCAGCAAGGAGCTGCTGTCCTCCGGCGGCACCGCGTCCGGACCCGTGTCGTTCATGCGCGGCGCGGACGCGTCCGCCGGCACCATCAAGTCAGGCGGAGCGACCCGCCGCGCCGCGAAGATGGTCGTGCTCGACGTGGACCACCCCGACATCGAGGAGTTCGTTCAGACCAAGGCGCGTGAAGAAGAGAAGATTCGCGTGCTGCGCGACGCCGGCTTCGACATGGACCTGGGCGGCACGGACATCACGTCGGTGCAATACCAGAACGCCAACAACTCCGTCCGAGTCAGCGACGAGTTCATGCGCGCCGTCGAGCGTGACGAGGAGTTCGGCCTGCGCGCGCGACTCGACGGTCGGGTGATCGAGACCGTCCGCGCGAAGGAACTGTTCCGCACGATCGCCCAGGCGGCGTGGGCGTGCGCCGACCCCGGCATCCAGTACGACGACACCATCAACGACTGGCACACCAACCCGGAGACCGGACGAATCACCGCAAGTAACCCCTGCTCCGAGTTCCTCAGCCTCGACAACTCCTCGTGCAACCTGGCGTCGCTCAACCTGATGAAGTTCCTTCGCGACGACGACTCCTTCGACGCGGAAACCTTCGCCCAGGTCGTCGAACTGGTCATCACTGCCATGGACATCTCCATCTGCTTCGCCGACTTCCCGACCGAGGCGATCGACGCGATCACTCGGGCCTACCGCCAGCTCGGCATCGGCTACGCCAACCTCGGCGCACTCCTCATGGCAACCGGCCACGGCTACGACTCCGACGGCGGGCGTGCACTCGCTGCCGCGATCACGTCGCTCATGACGGGGACGGCGTACAGGCGGTCCGCCGAACTCGCCGGCGTGGTCGGTCCGTACGACGGATACGCCCGCAACGTCGACGCTCACAAGCGGGTGATGCGCAAGCACGCAGCAGCCAACGACGCCGTACGCAGTGTCGACGACGTGGATCGGTCGATACTCGCAGCGGCAACCAAGGCCTGGCAGGACTGTCTTGTCACAGGGGAGAGGAATGGCTGGCGCAATGCGCAAGCCAGCCTCATCGCGCCGACTGGAACCATAGGCCTTGCCCTCGATTGCGACACCACGGGCATCGAGCCGGACCTGGCACTGGTCAAGTTCAAGAAGCTCGTCGGCGGCGGTTCGATGCAAATCGTCAACCAGACTGTGCCGCGGGCGCTGCGCAGGCTCGGTTACCAGGACGAGCAGGCCGAGGCCATCGTCGAGTACATCGCCGAGCATGGCCACGTCGTCGACGCGCCCGGGCTGCGTCCCGAACACTACGAGGTCTTCGACTGCGCCATGGGCGAGCGGGCGATTCGCCCGATGGGTCACGTGAACATGATGGCTGCGGCGCAGCCGTTCCTGTCCGGAGCCATCTCGAAGACCGTGAACGTACCGGAGACGGCAACGGTCGAGGACATCGAAGACGTCTACCTGCAGGGCTGGAAGCTCGGCCTCAAGGCGCTGGCCGTCTATCGCGACAACTGCAAGGTGGGCCAGCCGCTGTCGGCCGGCAAAGAGCAGAAGAAGAAGGCCGACGAGCCGCAAAGGGTGGTCGAGTACCGTCCCATCCGCAAGCGGCTGCCCAAGTCCCGGCCGTCGAGGACCGTGTCGTTCACCGTCGGCGGCGCCGAGGGATACCTGACCGCCGGCTCCTACCCGGACAACGGGCTCGGCGAGCTCTTCCTCAAGATGTCCAAGCAGGGGTCGACTCTCGCCGGGGTCATGGACGCGTTCTCTATCGCCATCTCGATCGGCCTGCAGTACGGCGTGCCGCTGGAGACGTTCGTCTCCAAGTTCACCAACATGCGCTTCGAGCCGGCGGGCATGACCGACGACCCCGACGTGCGCATGGCGCAGTCCGTGCTCGACTACATCTTCCGCCGGCTGGCGCTCGACCATCTGTCGTTCGAACAGCGGGCGGCGCTAGGCATCCACTCGGCGGAGGAGCGGGCACGCCAACTGGAGACAGGCTCCTACGAGGAGAGCGCGGAGAATTTCGATCCGGAGTCGCTCCAGCAGTCCGCACCCGTCGAGAGCACAACGCCTGGTGAGGCGCTGTCCGCGGACGCGTCAGTCGACGGCGTCGCCCCCAAGCCGGCGCCCATCGAGGTGCACTCGTCGACCGAGCTGCTCGAGGCACAACAGGGGCGTACGGCGGACGCGCCGCTGTGCTTCACCTGCGGGACCAAGATGCGCCCGGCCGGCAGCTGCTACGTCTGCGAGGGATGTGGTAGCACCAGCGGCTGCAGCTGACGTCTGTCCAGCGCCACATGTCTAAAGCCCCGACGCCATAGGTCGCGTCATACGTCCGTTCGGCGCTGTACGTCTGCGCCAACGGCCAGGGGAGCCAGCACCTCGGGCATCTTGAGCTGACCCGAGACCTGCTGGGTACGGGCGGCCGGAGTGAGTGAGTGAGCGCGCCCACCACCGATTTGTGGCAGCTTCGCCGGCTGCCGACCGGTGAAGGCCTGGCTCAGGTCAGGCCGTGCGCGTGGCTGGAGACACCGATGCCGTCGACTGAACAGAGGCGCGCGTCACCTCCTCCCACGTCGAAACTCAGGTGCGCTCGAGATGCTCAGCGATCTCGCGCAGGAAGTCGTCGATCGGGCTGAGGTCTCGCAGTCGTGCGAGCACGACCGAGTCGTCGAGGTCGACATACTCGTGCACGAGCACGTTGCGGAAGCCGACCGCGAGCCGCATCGACTGCGCCGTTGCCGACGTCAAGGCCTGGTGCTCGCCCAACAGACGCACCGCATCGGCGTTGTTGGAGGGCGGCCCCACCCCTCGGTGGCACAGAAGTGCTGGGCGATGTCGACGACGGCTTCGATGGCCGTGACGAAGGTGTACTTGACCCCGCGCAGCCACAGCGGGTCGCTCCTGCGGCCGGGATCCGCCTCGGCTTCCCGTCGCAGCACCGCCAGGTCGTCCGCGATCGTGCGCAGCAAGCGCAGGACGCGGAGCTCATCGACCACGGCGTACGGCCTGGCTGAACTCGCGATGCGCGCGCTCGATCCGTGGCAGCTCGTCGAAGTAGATCTTGCGGGTCGTGGCCCGGAGCCACGCGGGAGCAACCAGCCGCCGAAGCGCGCGCCCGTGACCAGATCGACCGTCAGCTCAAGGCCGCCGGCCGGCACGTTCGCAACCGGCAGCAGCTGAACCCTTCGCCGCCCAGGGCACCGCCGCCCGGGCGGC
>JBBSMJ010000209.1:0-3397 GCA_038233235.1 Actinomycetes bacterium
AGGGCTACGGCTACGAGATCGTCGATGGGGCGCTCGTCGTGAACCCGGCACCGGGCGCAGCGCATCAACGATTGGTCTTCTCGCTGGCGAAGCAGCTGGACCGTTCGTGCCCGGTCCAGCTCGAGGTGATGATTTCTCCGTTCGACTACAAGCCCGATCCGCAGACCACGCTGCAGCCGGACCTGCTGGTCGCCCGCCGCGTGGATGTGGGTGAGTTGCGGTTGGAGCGGACACCTCTGCTGGTCGTCGAGGTTCGCTCTGGCCGTGGCCTCAGCGACCGGACGTTCAAGAGAGCGGCGTACGAGGAGGCCGGCGTGCCGTCGTACTGGATCGCTGACCCGGAGGAGCCGTCACTGACCGTCCTAGAGCTCGACCCAGCCGGTCACTACGCAGAGCAGGCCCGCATTGCCGGCGACGACGTGCTGCACGTGGAGCGTCCTTATCCGGTCGAGGTTCGACTGCGCAACGGCTAGCGTCGTCCCGGTGACGTCCCCACGCCTGCTGTCGGTCAATGTCGTCCATGAGTTGATTCCCGACCGAGCCGGTCACCTCGACCGCACCGCCATCGACAAGCGGCCGGTCTCAGGACGGGTACAGGTGGGCGCGCTCGGTCTCGCGGGGGACAGCCAGTACGACACCAAGCACCACGGGGGCGTCGAGCAGGCGGTCTACGCCTACGCCCGCGAGGACGTGGCCTGGTGGGAGGAAACGCTCCAGCGGTCCATCGCGCCCGGGCAGTTCGGCGAGAACCTCACCACCGCGGGCCTCGACGTCACCGGAGCAGTCCTCAGCGAGCGGTGGCGGGTCGGCACCGTCGAGCTGACGGTGACGGTGCCGCGCATCCCGTGCGCGACGTTTCAGGGCTGGATGGGCGAACCCCGCTGGGTCAAGCGCTTCACCCAGCGCGGGACGCCCGGCACCTACCTGCAGGTGTCAGTCGAGGGAGAGTTGGCCGCCGGCGACGGCATCGAGGTGGTGCACCGGCCGGACCACGGGGTGACCGTGGGGGACATGTTCCGGGCGCTCACCGGGGACCGCGACCAGGCTGCGCGCGCGGTCGAGGTGCCGGACCTGTCCGAGCAGGCGCGCGACGCCGTACGCCGGCTGCTGCCCTCCTGACCGTGTGGACGACGGCGGCCGTCGTCGTACCTTTCCGCCACGCTGGCCTCCATGTGCGTGAGGAGGCAGCATGGCCGTCGTGACCACTGCACCTGGCCTGCCGTTCGGCCGGCCGCTGACCGTCGCCGACCTCGAGTCGCTGCCCGATGACGGGCACCGCTACGAGCTCATCGACGGGACGCTCATCGTGAGCCCCGCGCCGGGGTGGGGACACCAGGAGGTGCAGATCGCGCTGGCCCTGCTGCTGCGGCAGCACTGCCCGTCCGGCATCCGAGCGCTCGCGGCGCCCTTCGAGGTCCGGCTCGCCATGGACACTGCGGTGCAGCCGGACGTGCTCGTCGCCCGCTACGCCGACATGCGCAGCCGAAACCTGCCGGTTCCCCCGCTGTTGGCGGTCGAAGTCCGGTCCCCGAGCACAGCGCTCATCGACCGCAACCTCAAGCGGGCGACGTACGAGCGGTTCGGGATCGAGTCGTACTGGCTCGTCGACCCCGACCCGGACGAGCCGTCGGTGACGGTGCTCGAGCTGGTGGCCGGGCACTACGTCGAGCGGGCGACGGTGGTAGGCCGGCAGTCCTACGCCGCGCAGCGGCCGTTCCCGGTCACGATCATCCCGGCCGACCTGTCGCGCGGACTGCATCCGGACTGATGTCTCACACCGCGCTCGACGGCCGAGGCTTCTCGGTCTACGTGCACGTGCCGTTCTGCGCCACCCGCTGCGGCTACTGCGACTTCAACACCTACACCGCGACCGAGCTCGGCGGCGGGGCCAGTCGAGCGGCGTACGCCGAGACCGCGCTCGCCGAGATCCGGCTGGCCAGGAAGACGCTCGGCGATGCCGAACTTCCCGTCCGCACCGTCTTCTTCGGCGGCGGCACACCGACCCTGCTGCCCGCCGACGACCTGGGCCGGATCTTGCGGGGCATCGCGGCCGAGTTCGGACTTGCCCCCGGTGTCGAGGTGACGACGGAGGCCAACCCGGAGTCGGTGGACGCGGCCTACCTGGGCCGGCTGCGCGACCACGGGTTCACCCGCGTTTCCTTCGGCATGCAGAGTGCGCAGCCGCACGTCCTGGCCGTCCTGGACCGCCGGCACACCCCGGGCCGTCCGCAGCACGCGGTCGCCGAGGCGAGGGCCGCCGGGTTCGAGCACGTCAGCCTCGACCTCATCTACGGCGCATCGGGGGAGACCGCCGCAGATTGGCGTGCGTCGTTGGCCGCCGCGCTCGCTGCCGAGCCGGACCACCTCAGCGCCTACGCGCTCACCGTGGAGGAGGGCACCCGCCTTGCCGCGCGAGTGCGACGAGGCGAGCTGTCGGCCCCGGACGACGACACGCTGGCCGACCGCTACCTGATCGCAGACGAGATGCTCGGCGCAGCCGGCCTGCAGTGGTACGAAGTGTCCAACTGGGCGGCGAACGACGCGGCCCGATGCCACCACAACCTGGCGTACTGGCACGGGTGGGACTGGTGGGGTATCGGGCCGGGCGCGCACAGTCACCTCGGCGGCACCCGGTGGTGGAACGTCAAGCACCCGACCACCTACGCCGCGCGATTGGCGGCTGCCGCCAGTCCAGCACAGGACCGCGAGGTGCTCACCGCCGAGGACAGGCGGGTGGAGAGGGTCATGCTCGGCGTACGACTGCGGGAGGGCATCCCGCTCGAGGGCCTGGATGACACCGGTCGGGCCGCGACGCGCGGCCTGGTCGAGGAGGGCCTGTTGGATCCAGCGGAGTACGCGGATGGGCGGGCGGTCCTCACCTTGTGGGGGCGGCTGCTCGCCGACGCCGTCGTCCGCGCCTTGCTTGGCTGGGGAGCCGCCAAGGTCTAGCATCGTCCACCAAGATCGCCGCAGAGCGGTCGTCACCGGGCACGACAAGGGAGGCGCCATGGCCCGCACGCCGGATTCGCAGGAGGCGAAGAGCTTCTTTGCGGGGCTTTTCGACTTCAGTTTCTCGACCTTCATCACAATGAAGTTCTTGCGCGTTATCTACATCGTGGTGATGGGGGTCATCCTGCTCGGCGGATTGGTCTTCCTCATCAGTTTTGTCTCCCGCGGTGCTCTCGGGTTGGTCTTTGGGCTGGTGTTCGTTCCGCTGGTGACGCTGCTCTACCTGGTCTTTGCGCGGATCTACCTGGAATTGGTGGCGCTGCTGTTCCGCATCGGCGACAACACCGCCGCCATCGCCACCGCGCTGCAGGCCGGTGGCAGTCCAGGCAGCGAGAACCCGCTCGCCCGACCCGCGAGTGCGGGACCCACCGACGATGCTCCGCGGGTG
>JBBSMJ010000210.1:0-3393 GCA_038233235.1 Actinomycetes bacterium
AGGAGCGCTGCCGGTTCTGGCTCGGACAGCCATCCTGCCGGTTGTACCAACACCCGCTGTCTCGCCCGCTCGGCGGAGAGTTGGTGCGCCTGAGGCATCGCCGCAACCAGCTTCCGCATGGCCGAGGGCAGCTGCGGGGCCATGCCCAGGGCCGCGGAGGTGGCTCGTGATCCGGCGGTGAACAAGGCGGTGGCTTCCGCGGGCGTCAACCCCGTCAGGTCGGTGGAGTAGCCGGGTAGCAGGGCGAACCCGCCGTGGCGGCCGCGTTCGGCGTACACCGGGACACCGGCCGCGGACAGCGCCTCGACATCGCGCAGCACGGTACGGAGCACTCCAGTTCGCTGGCCAACGCCGCCGCGGTCATCTGCCCGCGGCGGCGCAGCAGCAGCAGGAGTGACAGCAGCCGGTCCGCGCGCACCGAACAAGGATCTCAGCGATACCTGACAGGAGATGACAGGTATCGCCTACATGCTGGTCACGACGACCGATCGCCTGGGAGGACATGCCATGACCACACCGCAGGATCCCCGCTCGCTGTACCGCCGAGGTCTGACCTGGGCCCAGATCGGTGAGGTCGGGGAGGGCGGGGGCCCCTTCTCCGTACCCCATGTGATCACCGGTGGCACGGACACCGCCTGGGCCGATGCGTACGCCGACGCTGTCCGCCGGATGTGGACGGTGTGGGAGGACGACAGCAGAATCGAGGCGCAGGTCCAGGCGCCGTGGGGCAGCATCCCGGGCAGCGCCGCGATCTGGGGCTACCTCAACGAGACCCTGGTGCACGGCTGGGACTTGGCCACGGTAACCGGTCAGGATCCTGAAGCAGACCCGGACGTCGCGACGCCGGTGCTCGCAATCGCGGCGCAGATCATCCCCGCCGAGCCCCGCGGTAGCCAGGTCCCCTTTGCCCCGGTGGTCGAGCCTGCCCCTGGGGCCGGGCTGACCGAGCGGCTGGCCAACTGGGACGGGCGACGAGGGGGGCCGTCCTGATGTCTCGCCTCGAGAGGGAGGTCGAAGTCTGCGGTCCGTGGTCGTTGGCCACGAGCAAGATGTTCTGGGAGGGCTTCGCGCCCGCCGCGCTGCCGGCCCGGGGGGAGCCAAACCAGCTGCGTACGGCCTTCTGCGCCGAGGGCGACTGGCGCCGCGTCGAGGTCGTGGTGACCCAGGAGGGCAGCACGGCCTGCGTCGTCGTCACCGGCGGCGGCGACCTGGAGGCGGCCGCCGCGCAGGCCTGCCGCTTCCTCTCCCTGGACATCGACGCCCGCGGGTGGCCCGATGTCGCTCGTCGGGATCCCGTCATCGCCGACGCGCAGGACAAGCTGCCCGGCCTGAGGCCGTGCGGCTTTCACTCGGCGTACGAGGCGGCTGCGTGGGCAGTGCTGTCCCAGCGCATCCGCATCGTCCAGGCGGCGCGGCTGCGTGATGACCTTGTTGCTCGTCACGGAGACGCCGGCGCGTTCCCGGCGCCTGAGGTGCTACGCGGTGGCGAGCTCGACCTGCCGGGCCGCAAAGCCGAGTATCTGCAAGCCGTCGCAGTCGCTGCACTCGACGGACGACTCGACGGAGCGGCCCTGCGTTCGCTCGACCCGGACGAGGCCATCCGGGCGGTGCAGCAGGTCAAGGGCCTGGGGCCATTCGCCGCTGAGCTCGTTGTCATCCGCGGCGCCAATGCGCCGGACGTTCTTCCCCAGCACGAGCGCCGGCTCGCAGCCGAAGTCGCCGAACGCTACGGCCCCGGCCGTGCGCTCGCCGAGGTGTCGGAGGCCTGGCGGCCGTTTCGCAGCTGGGCCGGCGTACACCTGCGCGCCCTTGGCGAGCAGCGACGCGACGAGACCGCCTGACGCCGCCTCGCCGCCGGCCCCTCGGATCAAATGACACCAGCCCGCGCTCGACGTACAAGTGCGGTTAACCAGATTGTACGATGGTGACGTGGACGTTGCGATCAGTACGTTGCGAGCTGAGTTGGCGAGCTGGATCGAGCGGGTTCGGGCTGGCGAGGAAGTCGTAGTCACCGAGCGCGGGATTCCGGTCGCCCGCCTGATTGCGGTGGATACGGCGTCGTTGCTCGAACAGCTCGTACAGCAGGGCGTGTTGAGCCCACCGCGCCGAGCGCAGAGGCCCACGGCGCGCGGCGGGCCGCGAGTGCGGAGCCGCGGACCGGTCGCCGAGTTGGTGAGCGAGCAGCGGCGCTGACCGCCATATGGCGATCGTGTATTTCGACAGCAGCGCCTTCGTCAAGCTGGTGGTCGAGGAGGGCAGTGACGTAGCGGCTGCACTGTGGGACGGCTGCGATGCGGCGGTGTCCAGCCGCCTCGCCTATCCCGAGGTGCGCGCGGCCCTAGCCGCCGCCGGTCGTCTCCACCGCATCGATTCTGCGGGACAACGCCAGGCCGAGAGAGTTTGGGAGGACTTCTGGGCCGCGACTCGCGCAGTAGAACTGACCGAGGCCATCTCGGTCCGCGCCGGTCAGCTGGCGGGTGTGCATGCGCTGCGAGCTGCCGACGCGGTGCATCTGGCCAGTGCGCTCGCTGTCGGCGGGGCCGACACCGTGCTGGCGGTGTGGGACCGACGGTTGCGAGCAGCGGCCGAGACGGCGGGCGTGCGGGTAGCTCCCGCACCAGGCGGCCTCCGTACGTGACACTGACGTCATGAATCACGGCGGTCAGCGGGTGATCGGCATGCTCGGCGGGATGAGCTGGGAGTCCAGCGCCGAGTACTACCGGCTCGCCAACGAACTGGTGCGGGAGCGACTGGGCGGGCTGCACTCGGCCCGGCTCGTCTTGGCCTCGGTGGACTTCGCCGAGGTGGAGCAGCTGCAAGTCGCTGGCCGATGGGACGAAGCCGGCCAGCTGCTTGGTCAGGCCGCCATGGGGCTCGAAGCCGCCGGTGCGGAGCTACTGCTGCTGTGTACCAACACGATGCACAAGGTGGCCGACCAAGTGCAGGGCGCCGTAACGATCCCGCTGCTGCACATCGCCGACGCCACCGCCCGCAGGGTCCGTGCGGGGGAGATCTCCACCGTCGGCCTGCTCGGCACTGCGTTCACGATGGAGCAGGACTTCTACCGCGACCGGCTCGCACGACACGACCTACGAGTCCTGGTTCCGCCTGCGGATGACCGAGCCGAGGTACACCGCATCATCTACGACGAACTGTGCGTGGGCGTGGTGCGCGAGGAGTCCCGTCTCACTTACCGCGACGTCATCACCCGGCTTGTCCGCGCTGGTGCGGAGGGCGTCGTGCTGGGGTGCACCGAGATCGAGTTGCTCATCTCCGACGTAGACAGTCCGGTGCCGGTCTTCCCGACTACCCGGCTGCATGTCGAAGCCGCCGTCGAGGCGGCGCTGGACAGCGACCCGTCGCACGGCCCACCCTGCGGGGCTGATCGGTGAT
>JBBSMJ010000211.1:0-3383 GCA_038233235.1 Actinomycetes bacterium
GGCCGGCGGGTTCACCACGTCGTCACCGCCTGGGATAGTGCTACCCGATCCGTCGAGGTCGACTGACCCCACCGGCTCCACGACGAGCGGCTTGAAGGGGTCGTCGCCCCGGTCCGGGGAGTCGACTTCGAGGGGATCTTCTCGGACGGCGCCGGGGAGCGGGAGGACGTCCGCCGGGTCGACCTGAGTCGGGTCAACCGGGGCGAGTTCACCCGGGGCGGGTTCACCGGGGGCGGGGGCGGCCGGAGCTGCCACCGGGACGGAATCGGGGGCGGGGTCTCCACCGGAGAACAGCAGGTACGCCGCAAGGCCGGCTACCAGGACCGCCGCGAGCCCGCCCAGTGCCAGCAGACGGCGGCGGTCGGGGCGGTCCTCCGCGGGCGGGTCCAGCCCAGTTGTCCCAGCGGGCGGCGGAGGGCCGGGACTGCCCGGGCCACCGGGAGCGCCGGAGTTCCCGGACCCCCCGTGGTTTCCGGGCGTTGCCGGGGTGTTGTCGGGCGAACCGAAGTCCGGCCCGCCGGGCGCCGGGGGGCCAGCGTCCGGAGTGAAGTCCGGAAAGGTGGGCTGAGTCATGTGCGGGGTCCCCTCTGCTGGCCCTGCCGGTCCATGCCGACCGGCGTGGGAGTGACCGCCTCGGGTAGGTCAGGCGGCGGCGAGGCGTCGGGGCTGCTGGTTGCGGGGTCCGCAGTCTCCTCGGGCGCAGTCTCCTCGGACGCACTCTCCTCGGGCGCCGCGCCGTCGGGTGTGGTTCCGTCCATCACCCCGACCGACACCGGCGCCATGAAGACCCGTGCGTCGATAGCCGCGGTGAGGATGTCGGTGTCGAGTTCCCCCGCGACCGCGTCGACGGACTCGGTCGACGCGTCGACAGCATCGGCGTCGCTCGCCGCTCCCGCGGAGTCTGCCGGCTCGATGGTGAACCCGGTGACGAGGAACGCTCTGCGCAGGTCCTCCAGCTCGTTGAAGAAGCGCTCGATGGCGAAGAACCTGCCGGTCGCCCGAATCTGCAGCGGAATGTAGTACACGAGCTCGGCGGCGGACTCGACCGACGGGTCTGCCGGCGCCGGCGCTGCAGGGGCGTCGGTCCCTGCGGGCGGTGGGGTCGCCGCGGGCGGCGGAGTTGCCGCGGGCGCAGCAGCCCCGCCGACCTGGGTGCCGTCCGGCAGCGCGGCGAGCAGCGGTGCCGGAGCGACCGGCTCGACGGCCACGAAGTCCACGCCGGAACGGCGGGCGACCTTCTGGACACGACGTATCAGCGTGGCAAGGTCAGGGTCCGGGGGCAGCCGAAGACTGATCTCGCGCAGCCGCTCCTCCTGCTCCGGCAGCTCCTTGGCCTGCTCGGCCAGCATCTCGATGCGGGTTTCGAGGTCGCTGTTCGCCTGACGCTGGCCGTCGGTTTGCGTACGCAGCTCGACCGCCTCCCCGCGTACGGGAGAGACGACGAAGAGCCACCCGATCGCCAGCACGGCAACCACAGCCAGCGCGGAGAGGAGGACCCATCGACGGGTGGTAGACAACTCAGCGCACCGCCCGTTGCGGGTAGCGGCCCTCGAGGGCCTCCGCGGTGACGGTCACCGAGGTGACGAAGTTGACGACCTCGTCGTCTCCGATGATGTCCTCCTCCGACTTGGTGACGAACGGGTCGGCGTAGCCGGACTGCCGGGCGAGCATGTCGAGCCAGGCCGACACGTCCACGTGCTCGAAGGCGGTCCCCTCGAAGGTGACCGTGCCCACCCCGGGCAAGCTCGCCGGATTCACCGACGGGACGCTCGGTTCGGCGGCGTCGACGGTCTGCAGCATGATCATCTTGGTCATCCAGAGGTCGTCGGGGACGCTGCGACTGAGGTCGTCGAGGAAGAAGGACCAGCGCACCTCCTGCCCCATTGCCTGGGTCAGCTGCGCCTCGGCGGCGGCGACCCTGGCGAAGACCTGCGGCACCTCGGCGTACTCCGCCTGCCGGGCCTGCAGCACAGCGGTCTCCGCCTGCACCGCGCGCAGCTGCTCCGCCTGCCGGGCCCGGTCAGCTGTGGCCAGCACGTACAGACCCCCAACCAGGGCGAGGGCAGCGACCAGCGCGCCGGCAAGGCCAGCCTGGACCCGGCGGAACCTGCGCTGCTCGACGATCTCCGGTGGCAGCAGGTTGACCCGCGGGAGGCTCCTCGCCTTTGCCTGCGTACGCGTCAGCGTCTGCGTCTGCGTCTGCGTCTGCGGGGGCATCTACTGCGCTCCCAGAGCCAGGCCGACGGGTACGGCGGACAACGGCTCCACGTAGGCGATCTGCTCAGGCGTCAGCCCAGTTCGGCCGAGGGTGAGGGCAGCCAGCGGATTCCCGGCGGCAACCGGCAGCCGCGTCGCCGCGCCGAGCCGCTCGACCAGCCCAGCCAGCCGGACCCCCCCGCCGCTGACGATGACCCGGGCGACCGGCGCCGCGCCCTGCGACGCGGAGTAGTAGGCCAGCGAGCCGCGAATCTCTTCCACGAAGGCCTCGGCAGCGGCCTCCAGCGCCCGCAGGGCCACCAGGTCACCGGGCTCGAGGTCGGTTCCGCTGTGCACGCCGAGTCGCTGCTTGAGTGACTCCGCCTGATCCTGGGAGATACCCATCCGCTCGGCAACGGCGTCGGTGACGTCCTTACCGCCCATGAGCAGGATGCGGACGAAGCTGGGTACGCCGCCGCGGTGAACCACAATGTTGGTGACCCGCGCCCCGATGTCGACCAACGCCTCGACCTCGTCCTCCAGGTCCGCGCTGTCGGAGGCGGCATTCACGGTGGCGAAGGTGCGCAGCACCGCAAAGGAGGACAGGTCGACAGTGGTCGTCCGCAGCCCCGCCTTGGTCAACGCGGCCAGCGTGGTGAGCACCATCTCGCGCGACGCCGCCACCAAGAGACCGCGCACGGTGCGCACGCCGTCCGCTGACGTGTGCTCCTCGAGGGAGAAGAAGTCGAGCAGCGCCCGATCGACGGGAATCGGCAGGAAGTCTTGCACCTGATAGGGAAGCGACCGGCGCAGCTCGTCGGCGGGCAGCCAGGGCAGCTCGACCTGTCGGACTACGACCTTCTGGTTGGCGACCCCGAGCGCCACCTGCTTGCTGGAGAACTTCGTCGCAGCCCACAGTTCACGAAGCGCCTTCGCGACGACGTCGGGTTGCACCACCTCGCCGTCACGGACCGCGTCCGGCGGTAGCGCCACCTGCCCGAACTTGCGCAGGGTCAGCTGACCCTTGCCACCGAAGGCCACTTCGGCGGCGCGCACACTCGAGGTCCCGATGTCGAGACCGATGGCGAACCGAGCACTCACGACGTCATTCCTCCAGGCGGGAACCAGCGGGTGGCCCCTGCCCTCATCGGCGGGGCATCCGGCGTCTTGAGGGCATCACCCGAGCA
>JBBSMJ010000212.1:0-3382 GCA_038233235.1 Actinomycetes bacterium
GACCCCCGGGCCTATCTCACCGGCAGTGCGCTGGCCCGCATCCTCTTCCAGGTCAACCAGGTCGTAGGGCTCGCGATTGCCGGAGTGCTGGTCACACTGCTCTCGCCGCGAGGTGCGCTGGTTGTCGACGCCGTGACGTTTTTCGTCTCGTTCCTGGTCGTCCAACGCACGCTGCGTCACCGGGCCGCGGTGACGCACTCCAGCCGGCTCAGCGGGTTGTGGCGGGACTTTCGCGACGGCGCGCGCATCGTCTTCGCGGACCGGGTGCGCCGCAACCTCCTACTCCTCGGGTGGGGGGTCACTCCCTTTCTCATCGCACCCGAGGCGGTGGCGCTGGCGTACGCGCATGCGCGCGGTCACAGCGACGCGGTCGGTGCACTACTCATGGCGTCCCTACCGACCGGGACAGCGGTAGGAGCCTTCCTGCTGAGCCGACTTCCGGCGCCGCGGCAGGTGGCGGCCATCCTGCCGCTTGCCGCCTTGGCGTGCGTGCCGCTGCTGCTGACGCCCTTCGCGGCATCACTTTCCGTACTGCTCCCGCTGTGGCTGGTGGCCGGGGCACTGCAGAGCTTCATCGTCCCGGTGATCGCGACCTTCAACCTGGTCACGCCGGACACTCACCGGGGCCGCGCCAACAGCCTTGCCGCGGCGGGATTCAGCGTCGGAATGGGCCTGTCCTTCCTTCTCGTCGGATTCCTGGCAGAGCTCACCAGGCCCCTCGTCGCCGTGGGAATCGCCGGAGTCTCCGCCCTCCTCGCGCTCGCGGTGCTGCGCCTCGTGTGGCCGTCGCGTGCCTTGCGGGAGGCGGGGGCGACGACGTACGCCGCCTGAGCCTGCTGCGGAAGTCCGTGCTCTCGCCCGGATAGCCGGGAGCCGCCGTCAGGTCAGGAAGCCGCGCAGCAGCATGGCGGTGCCGTCCAGGTGCTCACCCATCAGTGCCCGGGCCTGATCAGGAGCGCGAGCCAGTACGGCGGCGACAACTTTGCGATGCTGGGCGTTGGAGTGCTCGATGTTGCGGGCGATCAGCGGGATCGCATCGAGTAGCTCGTTGACCCGCATCCTCACCTCGGCCACCGCGGCGGTCAGTGACGGTGAGCCGGTCACTTCGGCGAACGCCAGGTGTAGCCGGGAGTCCATGCGTCGGTAGTCGGCCAGGGAGGCGCCCTTGGCGTCGGCAAGGCGTTCCGTTAGATGGTGGCGTGCGGCGCCGTCGACGCCACTGCCGGCCGCTGCCTCGGCAGCTCCCGCCTCGACGACTCTGCGCAGCGTCAGGACATCGGCGAGCGAATCCAGACCGCGTTCAGCGATCTCGCGCAGCTGCGGACCCTTCGAGCGCTGCGGGGACGGGAGCACGAAAGTCCCCCCGTAGCGCCCCCGACGCGCCTGAACGTGGCCAGCCTGCGCCACCACCGCAAGCGCCTCGCGCAGCGTCTCCCGGCTCACCCCTAGGCGTGCGGCGAGGTCCCGCTCGGAGGGGAGCCGGTCCCCGGGTGCTACGACTCCCAGTTTGATCGCTTGGAGCAACCGCTCGACGGTCTCTTCGAAGGCGTTGACCGCGCGCACGGGTCTGAACAGCGTCTCGTCGAACCGGAGCGGGAGGACAGCCGCGACGTCTGGTGCGCACATGAGACACCTCCGGCTGCGGGAGTTGGTCGATCACTGGACGGATCGCCATTATCCGCCACACCGGCGGACTGCTACAGCGGCGTGACGTACGCGCTGGCGATGCCGCCGTCGACGAGGAACGTCGCCGCGGTCACGAACGAAGCGTCGTCACTGGCCAAAAAGGCGACGGCTGCGGCAATCTCTTCGGGTTCGGCAAATCGGCCCATCGGGATGTGCACCAGCCGGCGGGCCGCCTGCTCCGGGTCGGCGGCGAACAGCTCTCGTAGTAGCGGAGTGTTGACCGGTCCGGGGCACAGGGCGTTGACTCGTATGCCGTCCCGCGCGAACTGCACGCCGAGCTCGCGGCTCATCGCCAGCACGCCACCCTTGCTGGCCGTGTAGGAGATCTGCGACGTGGCAGCACCAATCACTGCGACGAAGGACGCGGTGTTGATGATGGAGCCCTTGCCGCGACGCTGCATGAAGGGGATGGCGTACTTGCAGCACAGGTAGACCGACGTGAGGTTGACCTGCTGTACGCGCTGCCAGGCATCTAGGCCGGTTTCCAGCACCGACCCGTCGTCAGCAGGACTGATGCCCGCGTTGTTGAAGGCGATGTCGACGGAACCGTAGGCGTCGTGCGCCGTCTGGAACAGCGCCGACACGTCGAGCTCGTCGGTCACGTCGGTCTGGACGAACAGCCCGCCCACCTCGTCAGCGCCTCGTTTGCCGCTCTCCGGGTCGACGTCGGCGACGACGATGCGCGCACCCTCTGCGGCGAGACGTCGCACACTTGCCAAGCCGATGCCGCTGCCGCCGCCGGTGACGACGGCGGTACGACCGACGAGACGTTGGGACACCGGGTCAGTCCTCCGTGGCAAAAAAGACGTTCTTGGTTTCGGTGAACGCGTCGAGCGCGTCCGGTCCCAGTTCGCGGCCGAACCCGGATTGTTTGAACCCACCGAAGGGTGTCGAGTAGCGCACGGACGCGTGGGAGTTGACCGACAGGTTCCCGCTCTGGACCGCCCGGGCGACGCGGAAGGCCCGGCCGACATCGCGGGTCCAGATCGACCCGGACAGTCCGTAGTCGGTGTCGTTGGCCAGTCGTACGGCGTCCGCCTCGTCGTCGAAGGGGACCACAGCGACGACGGGGCCGAAGATCTCCTCGACAAACGTGCGGTCCGTTCGGTCCACTGGGGCGAGCACCGTCGGCGGGAACCAGAAGCCGGGACCTTGCGGCGCGGAGCCGCGGAAGGCAATCGGGGCGTCCGCAGGAACGTAGGAGGACACCTTCTCCCGGTGCTCGGCGGAGATCAGTGGACCCATCTCCGTCGACTCTTCGCTGGGGTCGCCTACTCTCAGGTTGACGACGGCGGGTTCGAGCAGCTCCATGAATCGCTCGAAAACCGCGCGCTGCACGAGGATGCGCGATCGGGCGCAGCAGTCCTGCCCGGCGTTGTCGAAGACGCCGTACGGCGCCGTGGCCGCGGCCCGCTCCAGGTCGGCGTCGGCGAAGACGATGTTGGCGTTCTTTCCACCAAGTTCGAGGGTCAGTCGCTTCACCCGCGCGGCGCAGCCGGCCATGATGCGCTTGCCCACCTCGGTGGACCCGGTGAAGACGATCTTGCCGACGTCGGAGGAGTCGACGAGGCGCTGCCCGACGACCGACCCGGAACCGGCGACCACCTGGAAGACACCGTCGGGGATGCCCGCGTCGGTGGCCAGCTCCTGCAGGCGCAGCGCCGTCAGCGGGGTGAGCTCCGCCGGTTTGAGCACC
>JBBSMJ010000213.1:0-3379 GCA_038233235.1 Actinomycetes bacterium
GCACATGCTGCCGACCTCGGGGTCGCGTTCCAACTGTCGAACTTCATCCGCGACGTCGGCGAGGATTTGCGGCGCGGGCGGGTCTACCTGCCGCAGCAGGATCTGGACCGCTTCGGCGTCACCCGCGACGACCTGGCGCGCCGCATCGCGACCGCGCCGGTGCGCGAGTTGCTGCGCTTCGAGGTAAAGCGCACCCGTGACCTCTACGCCCGGGCCCGTCCGGGCATCGAACTGCTGCACCCGTCCAGCCGGGAGTGCATCCGCACCGCGTTCGTGCTCTACGGCGGCATCCTCGACGAAGTCGAGCGCGCCGACTATGACGTGCTGCGCCGACGGGTGCGCGTGCCGGTACGGCGGCGTCTACAGGTCGCCCTGCCGGCCTACGCGCGTGCCCGCCCTACCCGGCGTGCTGTCCCCCACGGCTGAGAACTGGCGCCAGCTCTCCGCGCGCGCACCCCAGCGCCACCGTGCCGCTACTCTGGGTTCAACTGCCCGACGCCGCGTCGGTGCCGCTGTGAAGGAGCATCTCTTGAGCGCTACCGAGCTCTACGGCTCCGGAGAATACTTGCGCCGAAATCCCGATTGGCACGAGAGCGACGCCAAATGGAAAGCCAGGCAGGTACTAACCATGCTTAGCCGGCACGGCGTCGTACCGCGCAGCGTATGTGACATAGGTTGTGGTACCGGTGGAGTGCTGGCCGCACTTGCCGAGGCACTGCCCCCAAGGACTGAGCTAGTAGGTTTCGAGATTTCGGCGGATGCGTTGCGGCACGTCTCGCCGGAAAGGCGCCGGCGCGTCAGCTTCGTGCAATCCATCCCAGCTCACCGTGATGTCCCATTTGATATCGCCTTGTGCCTCGACGTCTTCGAGCACGTGCCGGACTACCTCGGCTTCATTCAAGGGCTGCGCGGTATGGCAAAGCAAACGATCTTTCATATTCCATTGGATATCTCAGTCGCCTCACTCATGCGGGCCAAGAAACTCAGCGAGGTACGCCGCCAGGTCGGACATCTTCACATGTTCACCAAGGAGGTCGCTCTGGCGACACTCGAAACAGCCGGATTCGACGTTGTCGATTGGAACTTCACGAATCCATCGCGAGAGTCGCGACCGACGCGTTTCCTTGGCCACATCGGCAAAAGGGCCAGGCGGGTGGCCTTCCACCTGAGCCCGGACCTAGGGGCCAGAGCGTTAGGTGGGTTCCCCATACTGGTGCTGGCGAAGCCCACGGCCGAGCCGAGATCTTTGCCCGCCGGTTACTCGAGAACTTACGACTTACAACAGGCGGGTGCTCGTCGGAGGTCATGATGAGTCGACGCCGCGCCGGCCCCACCACACCCACCAGGCCAAGGTCTGCAGCACCGCCGAGAACCCGAACTCGACGCCGGGTCGATGTCCGGAGGCGCTGGCTTCTGACGTCGACTTCTTGAGCCCTGAGCGGGCTCGAAATCGGCTGAGCCGGGCTCACTTCGTCGCCGCGTCGAGCATGTCCAGGATCAACGCCGTCTTCGCTTCGGTGTAGCCGACCCGATCATCCCGCCACGTGGTGGCCGCCTCCCGCTTGAGCGCCGCGTACTCGTCGCGCGCCTGCGAATCTGCGCGCAGGTGGTCACGGAAGAGCAGATGTTCGCGTTCCCACGCGCTGTCGACCACGCAGACGTGTACGTGCACATCGCGTGGCAGCCACGCCGACGGGCGCAGGAACCGGTGCTCGGCGTCCCGGCTACGCAACTGCAAATTCAGTGCCTCCATCGGCGGCACGTACAGCTCCTCGCGGGCCAGATCGCGCACGCTGACCTGGATGTCGATGACCGGCTTGGCGTCCAGTCCAGGCACGGCGGTGGAACCGACGTGCTCGATGCGCACCGCAACATCGCGGAGCTCGGTGGCAAGCCGCTCTCGCCACCGCTCGAAGCGCGCAGCCCATGCCGGGTCGTACGGGACTACCTCCACCGCCTCCGGTGCGCGGTCGCTTCCGGGGGTGGTTTCGAAGCCCGGGTACATGACCGCGAACGCCTGTTCCGCCAACTGACGGCGCTCGGGCAACGGCAGGTCGCTGGCGGCGAGCCCGCGCTGTCGAGCGACCAGCGCGTAGAGGTCCACGACCGTCGCTCGTCGGCCGACCACCGCACGCAGCCGCCGCCACGTGGCGAACGCGTCGTCAGCGTCGTCATCTATGCCCGCGGCTGCCAACCGTACGTCGAGGTCGTGCCATGCCGCGGTCGCGCTGGCGTGACGCGAGGGCGAACGCGCCTCGCTCGACGCTGCCACGCTGTCACTCATCAGCCACCGTGCCTCCTCGGGCGTCGCCGTCGCCCAGTCGCGGCGAAGTGAACCCACCAGCACATCGACTGCACGACGAGCGCGAAGCCGAACAGAAGATCCTCGACAGGTGCGTAGGCCACCCGCAGCCTGACGATCACGCCCTCGTCGTACGTGACGACGTCCCGACCGGTCAGTACGCCGTTGCTAATCAGCTGGAAGAACAGCACGATTGCGTACGCCACCCAGAACACCCGACGCAACAGCAGCCGAGTGCGCAGCACGACGAGATCCAGCACCACGGTCAGCACAACAGCCGCGACCGCCAAGGCGGTGTAGGTCACCGATAGTCCCAGCCGCGCGCCTTGCGCACCGCTTCCAGCGCAATCACCGATGCGACCGGCACGGCCACGAAGAACAGCAGCTCTTCCAGCGGCACACTGCCGATGCGTACGCCGGTGGTCTGCGCGGGGTCGAACTGCCAGTGTCCCCGAGCGATGGCGTAGCCGTCCCAGGCGAGAAACACAGCGAGCACCGGAAGCAGCGTCAACGCCAGTCGCTTCCACTGCGCGTACACGCCAGTCCAGATGCCCAACGGCAGCGTGACGAGCACGATGCCCGCGAGCACCAGCAGGTACGTCATGCGAGCCGACGAGCGAACTCCGCGGCCGCCGCCCCCGGATCATCCGCCTCCGTGATCGCGCGGACGACGACGACTCGACGCGCGCCACGAGCGAGTACCTGGTCGAGGGTGTCGAGGTCGATGCCGCCGATCGCGAACCACGGGCGGTCGGTGCCCAGCTGTGCGGCGTACGACAGCAGCGACAAACCGGGCGCCGGCCTGCCCTCCTTGGTGGGTGTCGGCCAGGTCGGCCCGACGCAGAAGTAGTCGGCGCCGGGCTCCTCGGCCGCGGCCTCGACCTCTGCGGGCGCGTGCGTGGACCGGCCGATCAGCATGTCCTCACCGACGATGTCGCGCGCCAACGGCACCGGCAGGTCGTCCTGACCCAAGTGCAGGATGTGCGGGCGTACGGCATGGGCGAGGTCCGCCCGGTCGTTCACTGCGAGCAGCTTCCCGTGCCGCTCGACGGCAGCGGCGAACACCTCGAGATGCGC
>JBBSMJ010000214.1:0-3342 GCA_038233235.1 Actinomycetes bacterium
CCGGAGAACGGCGTTGTCATCGACGCCACCGCACCGATCGAGCACGTTGTCGACGAGATTCTTCGTCGATGCCAGGCAAGTACGTAGCCACCGCGCAGCAGGCGGGTCCGAGGCAACAGGCCCGCACTCATCGCCATACCTGCTGCTTGATGCGGCGTGCTCCCTCCGAGGAACCACTCGGCTGCCCAGGGGCATCAATGGCGGCGCCGATCGTTCGTACGGGATGGAACCGTCCACTTCGAGGGCGAAGCTACCTGAGCTGGTTCGACTCGCAGTTGGCGCAGATGAGGTCCGCCCTCGACGAGCGACGCTGACGGGGCCCAGGCCGGCCGGAAGAAACGCTCAGCGAGTCCGCAGGGGGAACCTCTACCGATGACGCTGCAGGTCAGCGGGGGTGCCCGCGTGGAGGCGTCCCAGCAGACCCGTCTGATTAGCATTCCCGCAAGGGGGCGTCGTACGGGAATTGCCGTGCACCTGCAGCAGGCGGCGGACGCCGGCTGGCGCGTGCCCCTTGAGAGAAACCGATATTGGTCGACGCCGAGCACCATGCCGTGCTGACGATCACCTCGCGCACTATGTCACTGACCTTCTGGCGGTGCCGATCGGCGATCCGGCGGGTCGTCGCGTACCTGTCCTGCATCGACATGGCGTCACTTCACGGGAGCTGGGCGGCGGCGGTCTGGTCGAGCTTCGCGAGTCAGCCGATGATGGGCCGTTCCTCGGGGAAGCGATAGAGCCGGTCACGTTGCCGCAGCGCGAGGGCGGTCGCGAGAGTGACGGTGCCGGTGCGCCCGACGAACATCAGCGCGACGAGGACGAGCTGGTGCGGCGTCGGCAGGTCGGCGGTGATGCCGGTCGACAGGCCGACGGTGGCGAAGGCGGAGACGATCTCGTAGAGGATCTCGTCGAGGCTGAACGAGGTCGTCATGGCGAAGACGATGGCCGGTAGGACCACAGCTGCGACCCCGAGGAGGGCGACACTGAGTGCCTGACGTTGCGCCCCGATGGGGATGCGGCGACCGAATACGGTCGTGTCGTCGTCGCCGCGTACCTCGGAGTAGATGACGAACAACAGCACGGTGAAGGTGGTGATCTTGATGCCTCCGGCGGTGCCGGCGCTGCCGCCACCGATGAACATGAGCACGTCGGTGCCGAGCCAGGTGCCGGTGTTCATCTGGGCGATGTCGATGCTGTTGAACCCGGCGGTGCGCGGCATCACGCCTTGGAAGAACCCGGCCAGCAGCTTGCCGGGGACGCCGAGTGGGCCGAGGGTGCCGGGATTGCTCCACTCGGCGGCCAGCACGAACGCGCTTCCTCCAACGAGCAGGGCGGTGGTGCCCAGAAGGGTGATCTTGGTGTGGATGGTCCACCGGGAGGGCCGGCGCAGGTTGCGCCGCAGCTCGAATAGTACGGGGAAGCCGATGCCACCGAGGATGACGGCCGTGGCGATGGGCAGGCTGAACCATGGGTCAGTGGCGAACCGGATGAGGCTGTCGCTGTAGAGCGCGAAGCCGGCATTGTTGAACGCTGAGACGGAGTGAAACACGCCCAGCCACAGGGCGCGCGGGACCGATTCGTCGTAGGCGATGGCCAACCGTGCCGCCAGGATGATCGCTGTTGCGCCTTCGATGAACAGGCTCACCTTCGCGACACCGACGATGACGGTGCGGACGTCGCCAAGTCCGAGGCTCTTCGTCTCGGCGGCGGTCGTGAGACGAGTCCGCAGCCCGAGCCTGCGGGAGATCAGCAGGCCCAGCAGCGAGGCGAGTGTCATGATGCCGAACCCCCCCACTTGGATGAGCGCGAGGATGACGACCTGACCGAACCCGGACCAGTAGGTCGGGGTGTCGACCACGACGAGGCCGGTGACGCACACCGCGGACACCGCGGTGAACAGCGCCTCCAGGGCCGTGGCGCCGCCGTCCCCGGCGCGGGCGAGGGGCAATAACAGCAGCAGGGTTCCGGCGGCAACGGCGCTGGCGAAGCCGAGCACGACGACCTGATAGGGGTGCAGGCGGGCCAGCAGTCCAGGTTGTGTCGGTGGCCGGGGTCCCCGCGGTGCTGCCGCGGCGAGTTCGGTCACCGGGACACTCTGGCCCGCTCGTGGCATCGTCCCGCCTTGATACCGCTCCCGGAAGGCGATCTTGACGATTTCCTAACGCGCAGCCGCCGCGAGGTCGTGGGAGGTGGTCAGGGAGCGAGACGGTAGCCGCGGCCGGGCTCGGTGAGGATGTGCTGGGGACGGGCCGGGTTGGTTTCCAGCTTCCGGCGGAGCTGGGCAATGTAGACGCGCAGATAGTTCGTCTCGCTGCCGTACGCCGGGCCCCATACCTCATGCAGCAGTTGTCCTTGCCCGATCAGGTCGCCGGGGGTGCGCGCGAGGACCTCAAGGACATGCCACTCGGTCGGTGTCAGGCGCACGGTCGTGCCGGTGATGGAGGTGACGTGCTGCGCCGTCAGGTTGACCACGAACGAGGACGTTCGCACGACCCGATCGTGACCCGCTGGCGGCGTGCCGTCCTCGGATGGCTTGCGGCGCAGCGCGGCTCGTACTCTGGCGAGGAGTTCCTCGAGGCCGAACGGTTTGGTCACGTAATCGTCTGCGCCAGCGTCCAGGGCTGTCACCTTCTCGGCTTCCGATTGCCGCGCCGACAGAACGAGGATGGGCACCGTGGAGCGGGCGCGTACGTCGCGCACTACGTCGACGCCGTCAAGGTCGGGCAGGCCGAGGTCGACCACGACCAGGTCGGCGGGCGCGCGGCGCCACTGAGTCAGCGCGCTGCGGCCGTCGTGGCAGGCGTGGACGACGTATCCGCGGGCGCGCAGGCTGATGCTCAGCGCGCGTACGAGTGCCGGGTCGTCATCCACGAGCAGGACACGCGTCCGTGCGACCGCGTCGCCGGGTTGGTTGCTCACGTGCTTCTGTTCCGGCCCGACGCGGGCATGGTGACGCTCATGGTGAGGCCCCCGCCCGGGGTCTCCGACGGCGTCAGGGTGCCGCCCATCGCGCGTGTGAACCCGTCGGCGATGGCTAGTCCGAGGCCGAGCCCTGTGGTCGAGGAGTCGTCCAGGCGCTGGAACGGGACGAAAAGGTGCTCCCAGTCGTGCTCGGGGACCCCGGGACCATGGTCGATTACCCGCAGCACCACGGCGCCGTGGTCGACGGGGGGGTCGGCGTCGGCGGTGGAGACCCCGGGTGGGGGGGCTGCGCCGGCTGTGTCTGCCGCGGTGACGTGGATCTGCGTCCCGGCTGTGGTGTGACGGGCTGCATTGTCGACAAGGTTCGCCACGACGCGCTCGAACAGTCCGGGGTCGGCGTCGACCCGGGGGAGGTCATCGCGC
>JBBSMJ010000215.1:0-3336 GCA_038233235.1 Actinomycetes bacterium
AACCCGAACACCTACCCGGCCACGGACCAGGTCATCAGTGTCTCGATCAGGGCGCTGCCGGCTGGTGGGGTGTCCACCGGCGCAGGAGGCACCGCCGGGGTCGAGAACCTCGGTGAGATTGCTGCCGGCGCCGCCCTGATCCTGTTGGCAGGTGGCGCGGTGACCGTCCGCCGGCGCAGGGCGATTTGTGGCTAGGACCCCTTGTCGGTAACCCGTGAAGGGTTGGAGTCGCGGGAGAAGCGCGCCATGCCGGAGTTGAGGGACGATAATCATTCTGTTCAGTTCGAGGCCGGGTCGGTCGCGGCGGGCTCGCCTGGGGTGAAAGCGCCGGTAAACAAGACGTTCCAGGTATATGACCAGGACCAGCCGATGCTGCTGCCACCGGATCTGCGGGACTGGCTGGCGCCCGAACATCCGGCCCGGATGGTCGATGACCTGGTCGAGCACGGGCTGGACCTGTCGGCGGTCTACGCTGGCTACACCGAGGTGTGGGGTGCGCCGCCGTATGACCCGCGGCTGATGCTGAAGGTCCTGATCTACGGCTACTCGCATGGAATCACGTCCTCGCGGGCGTTGGAACGGCGCTGTCAGGACGATGTGGCCTTTCGGTTCCTGACCGCGCAGGCCGCGCCGGACTTCGTGGCGATCGCCCGCTTCCGCACGCGGCACGGCGCGGCGCTCAAGCAGCTGTTCGTGCAGTCGTTGGCGTTGTGCGCCCAGGCCCGGCTGGTCAGTCTGGGTCGGGTGGCGCTGCACGGTACGAAGAGCTCCGACCGGATGGTGCGGGCCGAGGCCGAGCTGGCCGGTGACGTCGAGCAGCTCGTTGCTGACGCCGAAGCGCTCGACGCCGCTGAGGACGCCGCCTACGGCGCGGATCGGCGCGGTGATGAGCTGCCCGCCGAGTTGACCCGCCGCGCCGACCGGGTGGCGGTGATCCGCAAGGCCAAGGCGGCGTTAGAGGCTGAGCACGCGGCCGCGTCCCAAGCAGCCGCAGAGCAGGCCGCCGCCGAGCGCGCTGAGATCGAGGAACAGGTCGCTGCGGCCGGTGAGGCCGCTGAGCAGGCGGCGGTGGTGCCGGAGGCGCAGCCCTCGTTCACCGACCCGGACGCCAGGATCATGAAGACCTCCGACGGGCCGTTCCACTACTGCTACAACGCTCAGGCGATCGTCGATGAGCACTCCCAAGTGATCCTGGCCGGTGCGTCGCGGCAGTGCGGGGCGGACTGCCCGGCACTGCCTGACATGCTCGATCTGTTGAGCGCCGCTCTGGCCGCGGCCGGGATCGTCGGCCGGCCCCGCACCCTGCTGGCCGACGCCGGGTACTTCTCCGCCGACAACATCGACGCCGCCCTCGCTGCCAGGATCGACCCGCTGATCGCAACCGGCCGGCTCGAACACGGCCAGCAACCCGCGCCCGCCCCGCGAGGACGAATCCCCGAACGGTCTGACGCCCAAGCAGCTGATGGCCCCCACGTTGCGGATCAGGAAGGGCCAAGCCGACTACGCCCGGCGCAAGGCGATCGTCGAGCCGGTGTTCGGACAGATCCAGGTCGCGCAGAACGGCGACCAGCTACGGCTACGAGGCACCGTCAAAGCCGACTTCGAGAACGCCTTGCACCGGGCCTGCCACAACTTCGGCAAGCCCTTCGCCTCCGGCGGGACACCCACCCTGCCGATCCTGGTCTCAAGCTCCTGGGAGGGCCTCACCCATCCTCCCCAGGGCCAGCGGCCGCTCAGCACACTCCTCACCGGGCCCAACAACCGGCCCGGCAGCCGGCTGAGCCAACCAGAGGGAAGCACCAGCAGTCAGATCAACCGTCTTCGCTTGCACTCATCCGGCCGAGACCCTTACCGACTCGGGGTCCTAGACTGCCACGGCGAAGCACCCTTCCAGTTGCTGTGCTTCTCGCAGCCGCTGGAGTGGGGCTGCTAGGTCACGCCGCCCTCGGTCAGGAGCAGGCACCGATCACACGTGGCGGGACTGCCGCGACCATGGCCGGCCCTTCGGTAGGGGCGGGTCAGCTCCCGGTCTCCGGCGAGCCCTCCGACTCCCCGCCGGTCGACACCGCCACTGCCACTGCTACGCCCGGCACCTCGCCGATGTCCACGCCGACCCTACCGCTGTCCCTGCCGGTATCGACCCCGACGGATGTCCGGATTCCCTCCCTCGGGGTGGAGTCGACGCTCGCGCCACTGGGGCTCCTGCCCGACGGGTCCCTGGAGGTCCCCACCGACTTCCAGCAAGCCGGCTGGTACGCGGGCGGCGTGACTCCCGGCGAGGTCGGCACCGCGGTCATCGCCGGCCATGTCGACTCCTCCCGGGGGCCGGCAGTGTTCTTCCGCCTCGCCGCCCTCAGCGCCGGCGACCGGGTGCAGGTCGCTCGCAGCGACGGCAGCACGGCCGCCTTCGTCGTGTACAAGAGCGAACAGTT
Organism: Actinomycetes bacterium; assembly: GCA_038233235.1. Classification (GTDB taxonomy): domain Bacteria; phylum Actinomycetota; class Actinomycetes; order JBBSMJ01; family JBBSMJ01; genus JBBSMJ01. Next base: position 2,433 of record JBBSMJ010000215.1, read on the forward strand.
CGCCAAGGACCAGTTCCCGACCACGGCGGTGTACGAAGCCACCGGCGAGGCCGAACTACGGCTGATCACCTGCGGTGGCGCCTTCGACCAGAGCACCAAGCACTATCAGGACAACATCGTCGTCTTCGCCCGGCTGCAGGCGAACTGAGATCGTCCGCGTGGGCAGGAGCGGTGGCGGCGCTCGCGCACCTCTCCGACCGTCGGCACGCCGGGCGCGGCCTCCAGTCGTCCTCGCCCTCGGCGGGCCACGGGACGCTGCGCGGATCGGCCTGGCGGCACCGTGGCTGATGCTCCATCGGTGTTCCTCCTCAGTCGGAGGCGCTGCGGCGGACTGCCACGCACGCGGGCGTTCCGATCGCCAAGAGCATGCACCGGCCTGTCGCGGTGAGGGGCACCGGCCGGGCGGGTCTGCGCGACCGGGACCAGGAGGGGTCATGGTGAGGAACCGGGACCGCGCTGCCGTCCGTCGGGGGCGCCGCCGTGCACCAGCCGGCGGCGCTTCCCGCACCGGTTCACTGTCTCTCAGCGGGCCCAGCGGTGCTGTCGCAGGCCCTTCACCCGCACGACCCGCACACCCGGCACATCGGCGCGGAACCGGGTGCCACCTAGTCGGTCTCGCCAGAAGTGCAGGTCTCCGACGCCGTGGCCCAAGCGGACGTTGCGCAGGCTCAGCGTCGGGAGCCACTCGGGCAGGTGCGGGTCCACCGCGACGACGCCGGCGGGCGTCAGCGGTCGCAGGCCGAGAATGGCCTGGACGATCATGACGACGGCGCTGGCCGACCAGGCCTGGGGCGAGTTGGCCTTGGGGTAGATGCCGGGGTGCGGGTGCGCCTCGTCCCGGGCGATCCCGCCGACGCTCTCCGGGATGCGGTTGTCCTCGAACAGCGCCGCGAGGTCGAAGAAC
>JBBSMJ010000216.1:0-3322 GCA_038233235.1 Actinomycetes bacterium
CCCCGGACCGGGGAACTGCGTGTGCTTCTGGAACCACAAGATCATCAGGTGGGCGGTGATGAGCGCCAGCAGGATCCCCGGAATGAGCAGGACGTGGACGGTGTAGAGCCGGGGGATGAAGTCGTCGCCGGGGAACTCGCCGCCGAACACGATGTACGACACGTAGGGCCCGGCGATGGGAATGGCGAGGATGATGCCCTGGGCGATCCGCAGGCCGGTCCCGGACAGTAGGTCGTCGGGAAGGGAGTAGCCGGCGAAGCCCTCGAGCAGGCCAAGGACGATGAGCGTGACGCCGATGACCCAGTTGACCTCGCGCGGCTTACGGAAGGCACCGGTGAAGAAGATACGGAACAGGTGCACGGCCATCGCCGCGATGAACAGCAGCGCCGCCCAGTGGTGGATCTGCCGCATCAGCAGGCCACCGCGTACGTCGAAGCTGATGTCGAGCGTGGAGGACATCGCCTCGCTCATCGGTACGCCGCGCAGGTTTACGTACGAGCCGTTGTAGATCGCCTCAGCCTGACTCGGCACGAAGAAGAAAGAGAGGAAGGTGCCGGACAGCAACAGGATGATGAAGCTGTACAGCGCGATCTCGCCGAGCATGAAGGACCAGTGGTCCGGAAAGACCTTGTTCAGGCTCCGCTTGAGGAAGTTCGCCGAGTGCAGGCGGTCGTCGACGTAGGTGCCGGCGCCGGCGGCGAGGTTTTCCTTCGGCGAGGGCAGCTTCCGGGCCCGGCCAGCCCCCTTGTCGCTAGTGGAGGTGCTCGCTCCGGCCACGCTGGCCCCCTTGGCCGTTGCCGTCATGGCACCTCCCAGGTCGACGGGCCGACGAGGGCCTGGAACCCCTGCCGTGCCACCAAGTATCCGCCCTCGTCGACAGTGATGGCGAGTTGGGGCAGCGAACGCGCAGCCGGCCCGAAGACGACCCGCGCGCTGTCGGCCAGGTCGTACGTCGACTGGTGGCAGGGGCAGAGCAGGTGGTGCGTTTCCTGCTCGTAGAGGCTGATCGGGCAACCGACGTGGGTGCAGATCTTGGAGAAGGCCAGGATCCCCTGGTAGTCCCACCCGGCGCCCTGCTGGGTGCGGATCTCCGCCGGCTCCATGCGCACGAGAATGATTGCTGAATCCGCCAGCGCGTTGAGCCGAGGTGGCCCTTCCGGAAGCTCCTCGAGGTTCTCCGGCTCGGCGTTGACCAGCGCGCCGATGGCGAGGTCCTCGGGCCGGACCTGGGCATGAGTGACCGCCGCCACGATCGGAACCCCGGGCGCCCACAGCGTCTCGCGTAAACCTCCCGGACCACCGGGCTTCTCCTCGGCGAGATCCCACAACAGGATCACCGCGTTGATGGGCAGCAGGGCCATCGCCCCGATGAGGCTGCGGCGGATGAGGGAGCGGCGGGTGAACCCGCTGTCGTCGGTCCCCCTCCGAAACGAGTCGACGAAGTCCTCCCGCTCCTCCGGCGTGGAGCGCAGCTCGTGGCGGGACTGCACGTATTCGTCGTCGGCCATCAGCTTCTTGGCCCAGTGGATCGCCCCGGCCCCGATGCAGAACAGCGACAGCGCCAACATGACGCCCAGCAGCCGGTTGGACCAAACCAGGCTGTCGAGGGAGTCGAGGTCGATGAACACGTACGCGAGTACGAAGCCGACGGTGGCGAGTGCGGATACCGCGAAGAGCGCCGCGACCTGCCGCTCGGCCCGCTTCGCCGCCCGCGGGTCCACGTCGGTCTGGCGGGGGCCGTGCGAATGCTCACCCTCGACGATGCGCCGCGGAGCCTCTTCGTGGGGATCGTCGATGAGCCCCTGCTGCGCCGGGTCGGTCACCGTCTCCGGCGGTTCGTACGCCTCGTGCTGGTCGCCCTGGGTGGCCCGCTGGCCCTGCGGCTGGCCATGCGGCTGACCAAGCCGCTGACCATGCTCCTCGGGCTGGAGCGCGTGCGCGCCGCCCTCGGCGGGTCGATCGCTCACGACGGCTTCACCGCGATCCAAACCGCCGCGGCGATGATCAGACCGAGACCCACCGTCCAGGTCACCAGCCCTTCGCTGACCGGGCCCACCCGACCCAGCCCGAAGCCACCAGGGTTGGGTTCTTCCTGGACGTTCTGCACGAAGGCGATGATCGCCTGCTTCTGCTCCGGTGTCAGGGAGGTGTCGCTGAACACCGGCATGGACTGCGGCCCGGTCAGCATGGCTTCGTACATGGTCCGTGACGAGACGCCGGCGAGGTCGGGGGCGTATTTGCCCCGGGTCAGCGCACCCCCTTGGCCGACGAAGTTGTGGCAGGAGGCGCAGTTGGTGCGGAACAGCTCTCCACCCTCCTGCAGGTTGGCGTCGGAGAGGTCGAGCTGTTCGGCCGAGGGGATCGCCGGCCCCGGCCCGAGCGAGGCGACGTAGGCGGCAAGCTGGTCCACCTGCGTCTCGTCGTAGGCGCGCGGCTTGCGGGGGGCCTGCACACCGCCGGACTGCAGGGGCATCCGTCCGGTACTCACCTGGAAGTCGACCGCCGCCGCCCCCACGCCGATGAGGGTGGGGCCGTCCGTGGTGCCTTCCGCACTCAGCCCGTGACAGGTAGAGCAGCCCTCCAGGTACAGCTTGCGGCCCAGGTCCACGGCGAAGGACTGCGCGGATACCGCCTGCGCGCCCTGCGGAGCGGAGATCGCGGCGTACGCACCGCCGGTCACGACCAGCCCGACCAGGAGGACCGCCAGGGCGGCGAGTGGGTGTCGCCGGCGCGGGCGCAGCGGTCTCACGTGATCGTCCGTCCGTCCGGAGGTCACTGGATGAGGTAGATCATCGAGAAGAGCGCGATCCACACCACGTCGACGAAGTGCCAGTAGTAGGACACCACGATCGCGCTGGTGGCCTGGTCATGGGTGAACCGCCGGGCGGCATAGGTGCGCAGCAGCACGAGCAAGAAGGCGAACAGGCCGAGGGTGACGTGCAGGCCGTGGAACCCGGTGGTCAGGTAGAACACCGAGCCATAACCGCTGGAGGACAACGTGGTGCCGGTGGAGACGAGTTCGGCGTACTCGAACGACTGCCCGCTGACAAAGAACGCTCCCATGAGGAAGGTGATGATGAACCAGCGGCGCAGCCCGGCCACGTCACCCCGCTCGGCGGCGAAGACTCCGAGCTGGCAGGTCACCGACGAGAGCACGAGCACCGTGGTGTTGACCGACGCGAACGGGACGGACAGCTCGGTGCCCTCCGGCGGCCACTGGTCGCCGCCGACTACGGAGCGAATCGTGAAGTACATCGCGAACAGCGCCGCGAAGAACATCAGCTCGGAAGCCAGCCAGACGATCGTGCCGACGCTGACCAGG
>JBBSMJ010000217.1:0-3320 GCA_038233235.1 Actinomycetes bacterium
GGCCGAGCTGCGCGCCCCCACCGGACGCGTCGCGGTGCGTACGCCGGACGCCGGCCGCGCCGTCGCGCTGCTCGACGGCCGGGTCGAGGACCGCCTGGACGACCTGCTGCTCGTCCGTACCGACGATGCGGCCGCGCTCAACGCCGCGTTGGTCGGCGGCGGCGTACGAGTGGTGGAGATCGGCCCGGAGCGCCGCACCCTCGAGGACGTCGTGCTGGAGGTCACCAGCGCCGGGTCGGACCGGATCGGGTCGGACCGGATCGGCGCGCCCCAGCGGAGCCCGCGATGATCGGCGTGGAGCTGATCAAGCTGCTGCGCCGGCCGCGGACCTGGGTGAGCGTGCTGCTGCTCGTCGCGCTGCCCACCATCGTGGCCGTGTTCCTCGCGCTCACCGAAATCGGGCCGCGGCCGGGGGAGGGGCCGGCGCTGCTGTCCGCGGTGCTGTCCAACGGCCAGCTGTTCCCCGCCGCCGCGCTGGCGATCGTGCTCCCGCTGTTCCTGCCCGTCGCCGTCGCCGTCGTCGCCGGCGACTCGATCGCCGGGGAGGCGAGTGCCGGGACCTTGCGCTACCTGCTCGCCCGGCCGGTGGGGCGCACCCGGCTGGTCGTCGCCAAGCTGGTCGCGGTCATCGCGTTCATCCTCATCGCGGTGGTGGCGGTCGCGCTGTCGGCGTACGTCGTCGGCACCAACCTCTTCGGCAGCGAACCGCTCACCTCGGTGTCCGGGCGCAGCGTCAACACCGCCGACGCGACCCGCCGCACGGTCTACGCCGTCCTCTACATCGGCTGGTCGATGCTCGGGGTGGCCGCCGTCGCGCTGTTCCTGTCCACGCTGACCGACTCCTCGCTGGGTGCGGCGCTCGGGGCCCTCTCCGTGCTGGTCACCAGCCAGGTGCTCGTCGCCCTCGACGCGGCCGCCGCCGTACGCCCCTACCTGCCCACCCGCTACTGGCTGGCGTTCGTCGACTTCTTCCGCGATCCGATCCTGTGGCGCGACATCGAGCGAGGTATCGCCTTACAGGCTGTGTACGTCGGCGTACTGCTCGCCATGACGTGGGCCAACTTCACCACCAAGGACATCACCAGCTGACCGCTCACCCCCGCCGCCCCCAGCCCCGCCCCTATTCGAGTGAAGGGACCCTTCACGCGAACCTATTGGATGAAGGGTCCCTTCACTCAAAGGGGTTTGGGAGGAGAGGAGGGAGAGGAGGGAGAGGGGGGAGAGGACCGCGGGTTAGCGGGAACCGAGCGCGCGCAGGGTCGCGCAGTCGGCTCGGGTCGGCTGCTGCACCGGCTCCGGGCCGAGTACGTCGAGCACCAATCCCGCGGACAGCGGGTCGGTCGGCAGCGCACCGTGCGGCACCGACGCCGCGGGGCAGACGTCCTGGACGACCACGTTGAGCGCCCCCACGAGCCGAGCGGACGCCGGGGGCACGGTCTCGTCGACCTGCGACGCGATCGACACCCAGCGCGGGGCAGACCCGACCGGGTCGTCGGCGAGTTCCCGCAGCAGGTCGCTGTCCGGCACCAGCTGTTGACACGCGTCCGGGCAGCGCTCCGGCGCGACCGACGCAGCGGTCGCCGCAAGCTCGGCGCCGTCGTGCGGAGCGCCGAGCGTCACTATCCGGCGGGCCCGGGACGGGCCGTCGTACTCCCGCGCCCACACTCGGGCCACGACCCCACCGGCGGAGTAGCCGACCACATCGACCGACGGGGCACCGTCCGCCAGCAGGTCGGACACCACCGTCTCCAGGGCAGCCGCCTGCTCCCGCAGGTCGCCGGTTCCCGCACCGGGCAGCGTCATCACCCGGGCGTCCCGCCCGCGCTGGCGCAGCCGCTCGGCGAGGTCCAACAGCCCGGTACGCCCGCCGCCGTACCCCGGCACCAGGACCACCGGCCCCGGGCGGTCGGACGGTGGCACCGCCCCGCCCACCAGCCGGCGATCGTGGAGCAGCGAGTTGGCGAACAGTACGGCGGCCAGCCCGGTAGCGAACAGCGCGACGACCGCGACCACCGCGGTCACCAACAGGCGCCGCCGCGGGCTCAGCCCGGCCAGCGGGCCACGTTCAACGAACCAGGACACCTTTCGAGTGTCGCGTACGCTGACTACCCGTGACCGCCGTCGATCATCAGGAGGCGCTCAAGGAGCTCCAAACGACCCTGGGGAGCGTCGAGGCCGTCCTCGACCCGGACACCATGCGCGGCGAGATCGCCGACCTCAGCGAGCAGGCCTCGGCACCGGACCTGTGGGACGACCAGGAGCGGGCGCAGCGGGTGACCAGCCGGCTGTCGCTGCTGCAGAGCGACCTCGACCGCTTGGAGAGCCTGCGCCGCCGGCTGGACGACCTCGACGTGCTCTTCGGGCTGGCCGCGGACGAGGCGGGCAGCGCCGACGCCTCCGCCGCTCAGGTCGAAGCCGAGCAGGAGCTCACCGCGCTGCGCCGCGAGGTGGGGGAGCTGGAGGTCCGCACCCTGCTGTCCGGTGAGTACGACGAGCGCGACGCGCTCATCACCATCAACTCCCAGGCCGGCGGTGTCGACGCCGCCGACTGGGCGCAGATGCTGCTGCGGATGTACCTGCGCTGGGCGGAACGGCACAACCACTCGACTGAGGTCTACGACACCTCGTACGCCGAGGAGGCCGGCATCAAGTCGGCGACGTTCGTAGTGCGGGCGCCGTACGCCTACGGCACGCTCTCCGGCGAGCACGGCACGCACCGGTTGGTGCGGATCAGTCCGTTCGACAACCAGGCGCGTCGGCAGACCTCCTTCGCCGGGGTCGACGTCGTCCCGGTGGTCGAGCAGAGCGACCACGTCGAGGTCGACGACAGCGAGATCCGCGTCGACGTCTACCGCTCCTCAGGTCCGGGCGGCCAGGGGGTCAACACCACCGACTCGGCGGTGCGGCTGACTCACCTGGCCACCGGCATCGTGGTGAGCTGCCAGAACGAGCGCAGCCAGCTGCAGAACCGGGCCGCCGCAATGGCCGTGTTGCAGGCCAAGCTGCTCGAGCGGCGCCGGCAGGAGGAGGCCGCCGCGATGGCGGAGATCCGTGGGGATTCGACCACCAGCTGGGGTACGCAGATCCGCAACTACGTGCTGCACCCCTACCAGTTGGTGAAGGACTTGCGCACCGAGGTGGAGACGGGGAACACGTCTGCGGTGCTCGACGGGGAGATCGACGCATTCGTGGAAGCGGAGATTCGCTGGCGTCGGCGGACGGGTAACTCGTAGGGTCGTCCGGGTCTTTGCTGGCGAGAGCCGGGCATACCCGGCGCCGTCCGGGTTGCTGTGCCAGCGGAAGCCACAGCTGCGCGCTCA
>JBBSMJ010000218.1:0-3318 GCA_038233235.1 Actinomycetes bacterium
CGACGGCGGCATCGCCGACTTCGTCCGCCACCTCAACACGAGCAAGGAGGGGGTGGTCCACACCACCGTCATCGAGTTCGGAGCCGAGGACACCCAGCGCAAGATCGCGGTCGAGGTGGCGATGCAGTGGAACACCCAGTTTGCCGAGGGCGTCTACACCTTCGCCAACACGATCAACACCCACGAGGGTGGCGCGCACGAGGAAGGCTTCCGGTCCGCGCTGACCTCGCTGGTCAACCGCTACGCCAAGGACCAGAAGCTGCTCAAGGACAAAGACGATAACCTGCTCGGGGAGGATATCCGCGAGGGTCTGACGGCGATCGTGTCGGTGAAGCTGGCGGAGCCGCAGTTCGAGGGCCAGACCAAGACGAAGCTGGGCAACACCGAGGCACGAACCTTTGTGCAAACGGTGTGCAACGACCAGCTGCGCGACTGGCTCGACCGCAATCCCGGTGAGGCCAAGGACATCGTGCGCAAGGCCATCCAGGCGGCGACCGCCCGGGTTGCCGCGCGCAAGGCCCGCGACCTCACCCGGCGGAAGGGCCTGCTCGGGTCGACCGGCCTGCCGGGGAAGCTCTCCGACTGCCAGTCCACCGACCCGGCGGAAAGCGAGATCTTCATCGTCGAGGGCGACTCGGCCGGCGGCTCGGCGAAGGGCGGCCGCAACCCCCGCACGCAGGCGATCCTGCCGATCCGCGGCAAGATCCTCAACGTCGAACGGGCGCGAATCGACCGGGTGCTGCAGAACCAGGAGGTGCAGGCGCTCATCACCGCGCTCGGCACCGGGATTCACGACGACTTCGACATCGCCAAGCTGCGCTACCACAAGATCGTCCTGATGGCCGACGCAGACGTCGACGGACAGCACATCCGCACCCTGCTGCTCACCCTGCTGTTCCGGTTCATGCGGCCGCTCGTGGAGGCGGGCTACGTCTACCTCGCCCAGCCCCCGCTCTACAAGATCAAGTGGGATCGGCGAGGAGACAACTCGCAGTACGCCTACAGCGACCGGGAACGCGACGCGCTCATCGAGGCCGGGATCGCCGCGGGCCGCCGGGACCCGCGCCAGCACGAGGGTGTTCAGCGGTTCAAGGGCCTCGGCGAGATGCCGCCGAAGGAACTCTGGGACACCACCATGGACCCCGACCTCCGGGTGCTGCTGCAGGTCACCATCGACGATGCGGCACAGGCCGACGAGCTGTTCACCGTCCTCATGGGAGAGGACGTCGAAGCCCGCCGGGGGTTCATCCAGCGCAACGCCAAGGACGTGCGCTTTCTGGACATCTAGCGGGACATTTAGCTGCCCGCCGCCGGCCGTCGGCCGCGGCAGCTAAATCTAAGGCGCCGTCGTACGACGAAAGGACCTCCGTGACGGAGACCACCGCCCCCCCACCGGGTGATCGCGTCGAGCCGATCGGGCTTGAGGTGGAGATGCAGCGCAGTTACCTCGACTACGCGATGAGCGTGATCGTGGGGCGTGCCCTGCCCAGCGTCCAGGACGGGCTGAAGCCGGTGCACCGGCGGGTCCTCTACGCGATGTACGACGGTGGCTACCGGCCGGAGCGCGGCTACTTCAAGTGCGCCCGCGTCGTCGGTGACGTCATGGGCAACTACCACCCGCACGGGGACAGCGCCATCTACGACACCCTCGTACGCCTCGCTCAGCCCTGGTCGATGCGCTACCCGCTGGTCGACGGCAACGGCAACTTCGGCTCCCCGGGGAACGACCCGGCGGCCGCGATGCGCTACACCGAGTGCCGGCTGGCCCCGTTGGCGATGGAAATGCTGCGCGACATCGATCGCGACGTGGTCGACCTTGCGCCCAACTACGACGGTCGGTCCCTGGAGCCGGTCGTGCTGCCCAGTCGTTTCCCCAACCTGCTCGTCAACGGCTCCGCCGGCATCGCTGTCGGCATGGCAACCAACATTCCGCCGCACAACCTGCGGGAAGTCGGGGCCGGGGTGCAGTGGCACCTGGAGCACCCGGAGGCCTCCACCGAAGAACTGCTCGAGGCGTTGCTCGCGCGGGTAAAGGGCCCGGACTTCCCCACTGGCGCGCTCGTCGTGGGTCGGCGCGGCATCGAGGACGCTTACCGCACCGGGCGCGGCTCGATCGTCATGCGGGCGGTCGTCGAGGTGGAGCAGGACGCGCGTGGCCGCACCCAGCTCGTCGTCACCGAGCTGCCCTACCAGGTCAACCCGGACAACTTGGCCACCAAAATTGCCGACTTGGTGGAGGGCGGGCGCCTCAAGGGCATCTCGGAGATCCGAGAGGAGTCCAGCGCGCGCACCGGCCAGCGGCTGGTCCTGGTGTTACGCCGCGACGCGGTCGCCCGGGTCGTCCTGAACAACCTTTACAAGCACACCCAGCTGCAGGACTCCTTCGGCGCCAACATGGTCGCGCTGGTCGACGGCGTCCCCCGCACGCTGCGGATCGACGAGTTCGTTCGCCAGTACGTCCTGCACCAGGTCGAGGTGGTTCGGCGGCGTACGGAGTTTCTGCTGCGGCAGCGGCAGGAGCGCGCGCACATCGTCCGCGGGCTGCTCAAGGCCCTCGACGCGCTGGACGAGGTGATCGCCCTCATTCGGGCCAGCGACACGGTGGAGAGCGCTCGCGACGGTCTCATGCGGCTGCTCGACATCGACGAAGTGCAGGCGACCGCGATTCTCGATCTCCAGCTGCGCCGGCTCGCCGCGCTCGAGCGCCAGCGTTTGACCGAGGACTACGACCGGTTGATGTCGGAGATCGCCGAGTACCAGCAGATCCTGGCGAGTGAAGAACGTAAGCGTGGCATCGTCGGCGAGGAACTCGCCACGATCGTGGAGAAGTACGGCGACGACCGCAGGACCCGGCTGGTGCCCGACGAAGGCGAGGTGAGCCTCGAGGATCTCATCTCAGAGGACGATGTCGTCGTCACTATCTCCCACGGCGGCTATGCCAAGCGCACCAAGGTCGACCAGTACCGCGCGCAGCGCCGAGGTGGCAAAGGAATCCGCGGGGCAGAGCTACGTCAGGACGACATCGTCGACCACTTCTTCGTGACGACGACGCACCACTGGTTGCTCTTCTTCACCAACAAGGGCCGGGTCTACCGAGCCAAGGGCTACGAGCTGCCGGAGCTTGCCCGCGCCGCCCGGGGCCAGCACGTCGCCAACCTGCTCGCCTTCCAGCCGGACGAGCGCATCGCCCAGGTCCTCGACCTGCGCGACTACGGGGTGGCGCCGTACCTCGTCTTGGCCACCCGTAAGGGACTGGTGAAGAAGACCCGACTCACCGACTTCGACTCTCCGCGCAGCGGCGGGGTGGTGGCCATCAAC
>JBBSMJ010000219.1:0-3315 GCA_038233235.1 Actinomycetes bacterium
CGGTCAGATGGACTGCGGCAGCGGTCTGCTGCTCCTGCTCACCCGCCACATGCGTGCGATCGAGATCGGCGCGGTGCTGCTCGTGCACACCGAGGAGCCCTCGGTACCGCCGGACCTTACGGACTGGTCGCGGCTGGCCGGGCACGCCGTCCTGGCCACGGCGCAGGACAGCGAGCGGGGTCCATGGCACGTAAGCGTCCGACGGGGCGGTGCGAGTGCCGCTGTCACCACACCTGCGCCGGTGTTCTCCGAGGGTGCGGCGACGCGGGTCGGGGAGCGCCTCTGGCTCTACAGCAACTTTCACTGCAACCTGTCGTGCGACTACTGCTGCACCGAGTCCTCACCCCAGGCCACCCCGCGGCTGCTCCCGGTCGAGATGGCTGCGCAGGCCGCGGACGAGTTCGTCGCCGCCGGCGGACGCGAACTGCTCCTGACAGGCGGGGAGCCGTTCTTGCATCCCGAGATCGGGCGCCTCGTCGAGGTGCTCGTCGCACGACTGCCGCTGACCCTGCTGACCAACGCGACGCTGCTGCAGCGCGGGGCCCGGCGGGAAGCGCTGGCGGCCATGCCCCCGGACCGCGTCACGCTCCAGGTCAGCCTGGACTCGGCCGGTCCTGAGCTGCACGACAGCCACCGCGGCGCCGGCAGTCATGCGCGCGCAGTGGCCGGGATCGGACTGGCCCGACAGCTCGGCTTCCGGGTCAAGGTCGCCGCAACCCTGCACGAGGGCGATACCGACGGCGTCGCCGCGCTCCACGAACGCCTCGACGACTGGGAAGTTGCCGCCGAGGACCGCCTCATCCGCCCGGTCGCCGCTCAAGGCTTCTCCGAACTGGGCCAAGTTGTCACCCTCGACATGCTGGCGCCCGAACCTACGCTGACGACCGACGGGTTGTGGTGGCACCCGGTCTCGGTCACCGATCCCGCCACGAGAGTGGCCGACGACCCGCCGCTGGCCGAGGGTCTCGCTGTCATCCGGGACGCCCTGGCCACCCAGGACGCCGCGCACCGCGAGGGGCGCCGACACGTCTTCCGGTGCGCCTGAAGTTCCCCCCACTGAGGTGGAGGCTCGACGGCTTGGTTTCCCACGCTGGCACAGGGGCCTGAGTAGACGAAGCTGATCATGCGGCGGTGAGGTCGAGGTCTTCCAGCGTGACGGGCTCATCACGATGCGGGCAGTGCCCACCCGGGGCCCAACGACCGGCCGAAGATCAGGTACTCGGCGCAGCGTTGGACACCGAGCCGCAAGCCTTCGCAGTCCGGGCACTGGTCGACGGTGCGCGCGCGCCGACCGGCAGCGGTGGGTACGCACCTGACCTCGACCGGCACAGCGCTGCGCCGGCGATGTGCTGTCTTGCGGCACGCCGGCTTGCAGTACCGCTACCGGCCGGAACGGCCGGGCGCAAACCGGGCAGGTCGCGGGCGCCGTGTCGGTCAGGTGCGGTGCCGCGGTCGACCGACCCCGCGACCACGGCCAGCGTCGAGATCGCCGTGGCGGGACGCCCTCGAGACGACCCTCAGCGGCCACCTGTGGCAGCGCCTGCGCCGCCAAGCCACCGGCCGTTGCGGGCACAGTGCCGGGTACACCGCCGGGCCGCTGGCCGGTCAGGTGCAGCGCTTCGAACTCATCGGGGCTGAACATCCCGAGAGCCGGCTGGATCCGCTCGGGGTTGTAGAACCCCTGGATGTAGCTGGGGATCGCCAGGTCGGCGCGGTGAAAGTATCCCACCGCTGGCGGTAGATCAGCTCAGGTTAGGTTTGATCGTCGAGAACAGCGTCTCCGCCATCGCTTTATCGAAGCTCTCCCCGACACTGCCCGTGGACGGGCTGACACCGGCCTCGAGCAGCCGCAGAGCAGGACGGCGCCGAAGACCGACGTGAGCCAGGGTCCGCGCAGCGGGCTGCGCCAGTTGGAACGGTCTGTGGGGCCGCCCAGGCCGCGCCCGGCCAGCGGCAGCGATCGGTCACGCGGACCGGTCGACGTGCCGGAGGTGGTCATGAAGCTCCGATCGTCGACGCGGCCGGGGTGAGCCGGGGGGCTCGGAAACGAGCGTGCCGGAGGTTCGGCCCGCTCGGTCTTACAGATTTCGGAGCACACACTGTGGCGAAGCGATAACGGGACGGTCACGATTCACCCCGCGAGCCAGGTTTCAGTCGCCGGGGGCGAACCGTGGGCAGGACTGTTGCGAAAGCAACGATCAGAGACACCCACCGTGCGGGAGTTTCCCGCACCTCGAAAGGAGCCCCATGCTTTCCCTCAAGAAGAAGTCGGCCGTGTTCGCCGTGGCCGCCGGCCTGACGCTCGGCCTCGCGGCCTGCGGCCAGGGCGACGACCAGGTCGCCGCCCCCAGCACCCCCAGCGTCCCCAGCGTCTCCAGCGCCCCCAGCGCCTCCGCGGCGTCCAAGGCGCCGTCCGCGTCGCCCAGCCCGGTCGCCGCACTGACCACCCTGACCGGCAAGCAGACCGCCGTGACACTCGACAAGGACTTCGTCGCCGCCCTGACGAGCCTGAAGGTCAAGCCCGGCACGACCGGCCGCGCCACCCTCGACGCCGCCACCGGCAAGGCCGCCTTCCCGATCACCGGCGGCAGCGTGACTTACTACAAGCCCGACTCGGGCGTGGAGCCGTTCGTCCAGGGCCTGATCAACCACCAGGGGTCCGGCCTCTCGCTGACCGGTGGTGGCAAGGTCGTCAAGCTCGAGAACTTCGAGGTCGACCCCGAGATGAGCATGCTGTTCGGCAAGGTCACCGTCGACGGCATGGTCGCCTTCGAGCGCGCCCCGCTGTTCCTCCTCGACGGCAGCACCCTCAAGCCGCTCGCCGTCAACGCCGGCAGCAACACGGCCGTCCTCGAGGGCGCGGGCGTCAGCCTCACCAAGGAGGCGGCCGGCGCGCTGAACATGGTCTTCGGGATCACGGACCTCAAGGAAGGCCTCGAGGTCGGCATCGCCGAGATCACCCTCGCGCTGCCGAAGAGCTAGTCCTTCTCCGCACGGACCGAAGGGTCGGGTAGCGCTGCTGCCCGGCCCTTCGCCGTGTCGCGGCGCCTCGCGGCGTGCGACAGCACTGCGGCGAGGAGCACGACGCCGAGCGCGGCGGCGAAGGCGGTGCTGCCGACACGTAGCGCCTCCACCGAGGGGCCGTCCGGCACCACCGCGAAGAAGGCCGGGTATGCCGCCGCGGGCACCGCGAGCCAGACGGGGCGTACGGCCAGCGCCGCCAGCGCCGCCAGCGGCAGGCCGTACCACGGCTGGACGGGCGTCGCGAGGAGCAGAGCGGCGCCGAAGAGCAGCAGCGCGTTGTCCTCCGGGCGC